>JANWUV010000017.1 GCA_025057975.1 Chloracidobacterium sp. | reverse complement strand
GAGAAAGGGCTGCGGTTTGCGATTCGGGAGGGGGGGCGCACGATTGGCGCCGGCACCATCTCCGAAATTATCGAGTAAGCACACAACCGGGATTTGTAGGGGTATGGTGTTAATGGTTAGCACGTCGGTCTCCAAAACCGAAAGTACGGGTTCAAATCCTGTTACCCCTGCCACTGTGAGGGGCGCAACAGCTGATTTTGCGCTCAGGGAGTTTTGATGGAACGCGCTTCTGAGACGGCTCCAGCAGCAGAAGCCAAGCCCTCTGTGCTGGTGTCGAAGGTGACAAACTGGTGGTCGTCCTCCGTGCAGTTTCTGCGGGACGTGCGAGCGGAAATGCAGCAGGTGGTTTGGCCGACGCGCCAGGAAGTCTATGACACAACATTGATTGTCATCGGCATTGTCACCTTTTTTGGGGTGTTTTTGTGGACGGTGGATGTTGTGGTAACCCGCATCCTGAGCGCCATCCTAAAGTGGCTGAGCTGAAGCCGGGAACGGCACGGCGACTGAA
The DNA here is from genome assembly GCA_025057975.1 of Chloracidobacterium sp. Classification (NCBI taxonomy): domain Bacteria; kingdom Pseudomonadati; phylum Acidobacteriota; class Blastocatellia; order Chloracidobacteriales; family Chloracidobacteriaceae; genus Chloracidobacterium; species Chloracidobacterium sp. The sequence continues at coordinate 76,559 of JANWUV010000017.1, read as the reverse complement.
AAGGCTTCGTATGGCGAAACGCTGGTACATCATTCACACATATTCCGGCTATGAGAAGAAGGTGCGCGAAAGCCTCCTGACTCGCCTCAAAGCCTACGGTTTGGAAAATGAAGTGACCGAAGTGCTCATTCCTTCGGAGACCGTCGTTGAAATGCGCGGTAATAAGCGGGTGGAAACCTCGCGGATGATTTTTCCGGGGTATGTGCTGGTGCAGATTGAAACCGATGACCAAACCGGTGAAATGTCGGAGCGTGTTTGGCACACCATAAAGAACACCCCCAAAGTCACTAGCTTCATCGGCGGACAAAAACCCACGGCGCTCACCGAGGAAGAAGTCAATCAAATCATTAATCATGTCACGGAGACCACAGACCGTCCGAAGCCGAAGATCATGTACACGCCCGGTGAGACGGTGCGCATTATCAGCGGCCCGTTCACTGGCTTTACTGGCGTCGTTGAGGAAGTTAATGCGGAACGTAGTACGTTGAAGGTCATGGTAACGATTTTCGGTCGGGCGACGCCGGTTGAGCTTGATTTTCTAGGTGTAGAAAGACCCAACTTTACAGAGTCGTAAGGGCTTGCAGCCGCATCAAACGGCTACGGCAAAGCAAGGTAAGCGTCAAAGCACATGGCGAAAAAGGTTACGGCGTATATCAAGCTTCAAGTGCCGGCCGGCAAGGCTAATCCAGCGCCGCCGATTGGGCCGGCGTTAGGACAGCATGGGGTCAACATCATGGAGTTCTGCAAGCAGTTTAATGCGCGTACGAGCGACATGGGTGACCTCAAAATCCCGGTCGTTATCACGGTCTATGCGGACAAATCTTTTACCTTTGTCACCAAGACACCACCTGTCCCAGACCTCATCAAGAAGACATTGGGTATCACCAGTGGTGCAGCGCGTCCCGGCCGGGAACGTATTGGTAAGTTGACGATGGAACAGGTGCGTCGGATTGCGGAAATCAAGTTACCCGATATGAATTGCACTTCGCTGGAAGCGGCGATTCGGTCAGTCAAAGGGACCGCCCGCAGCATGGGGCTGGAAGTTGTAGAGTAAGGGCGGTTTATCGCCAAAGGCTCAGGGAGCGACGCAACGGTCGCGCTTGTACCTGAAAGGAGTCGTCAATGGGACGCATGGGGAAAAAATACCGCGCCGCCTTGGCGCAGATTGAACCAAGTCGGCTCTACACGCTAGCCGACGCCGTACCGCTCATTAAGCGTATAGCCTACGCAAAGTTTGATGAAACAGTAGAAGTCACCATGGTGCTTGGCGTTGATCCGCGCAAGGCGGATCAAATGGTGCGGGGGACGGTAGTGCTGCCCCATGGTCTCGGCAAAACCAAGCGGGTGGCGGTCATTGCTTCCGGTGAAAAGCAGGCTGAGGCGCGCGACGCTGGCGCCGACGCCGTAGGCGGCGAAGATTTCGTGGACCGCATCAAGAATGGTTGGATGGAGTTTGATGTCCTGATCGCTACGCCGGACATGATGAAATCCGTTGGAACATTGGGCAAGCTGCTGGGCCCACGCGGTTTGATGCCAAACCCCAAGACTGGGACGGTGACGTTTGATGTCAGTAAGGCTGTCCAAGAAGTCAAGGCTGGCAAGGTTGAGTTTCGCGTAGACAAAACCGGTGTCATTCATGTTCCAGTCGGGCGGGTATCGTTTCCGGCGGAAAAACTCATTGAAAACATTCGCACTTTGATTGAGGCGGTACTGCGTGCTAAGCCGACCTCCACCAAAGGGCGGTACGTCCGGGCCGCCTACTGTGGTTCAACAATGGGGCCGGCTGTACCACTAGCGCCGACCGAATACCAGAGCTGATGTTGGACAGATTCAGGTGAAATAGGCCGGCTGCAGGTTGGGTCGGGTTCGGACGGCGGCGTACGTTGAGGATAAAAGCAAAACCATGACGCGACAGAGAAAAGGGGCGGAAATCGAGAAACTGGCGGCGGCGTTTCAGGCGACGCGCCACGCCTTTCTTGTTGGTTTCCAAGGGATGACCGTGCAATCAGACACGGCGCTGCGCAATGAGCTGCGCCGCGCCGGCGTCCGCTACCAGGTCGTCAAAAACACGCTGGCTCGCCGAGCCGCCAAGGGGACTGTCCTCGAACGGATTCATGAGCAGTTCACCGGACCAACCGCCGTAGCGCTGGCGCCGGAAGACCCAGTCACGGCGGCCAAGACGCTGCTCAAACTCTTCAAGGAATACCAACAGTTCACCTTCAAAGCGGCGGTGGTGGACGGCAGCCCCGTCGGCGAAAAAGATTTGGAGGCGCTGGCCAATATGCCGTCCCGTGAGGAGCTGCTGGGACGCATCATGTTCCTTATCAACTCCGGGGCGCAGCGCATCGCGGCGGCGACCAGCGGCGTGGCGCGCAATCTAGCGGTGGTTCTTGCGCAAGTGCGCGATCAAAAATCTCAATAACGTCGGCGCAACCTAAGCCGTGGGCGCTCCCTTCGCAGCGGAATATATCAACATCGGTTCTTGGTCGCGGCGGTAGCTGCACATCTTTTTGATTCTTCACGTTTCAGTCCAGAAAGGTAGGAACACGCATGTCGGAGAAGTTGACGGCTATTGTCGATCAAATCGGCTCACTAACCCTACTAGAAGCTGCCGAACTCGTTAAGCTGATGGAAGCCAGGTTCGGCGTTTCGGCGGCGGCTGCCGCTGTCGCCGTTCCTGCTGTGGCGGGTGCAGCGGCTGCCGGCGCGCCGGCCGCGCCAGCCGAAGAAGTCAAGGATGAGTTTGATGTCATTCTCACAGCGGCCGGTACCAATAAGATCAACGTTATCAAGGTGGTTCGCGAAATCACCTCGCTGGGCCTGAAGGAAGCAAAAGATTTGGTGGACGGCGCACCGAAGCCAGTCAAGACAGGCATCCCAAAGGCCGAAGCCGAAGCTATCAAGGCCAAGCTGACGGAAGCGGGAGCGTCCGTCGAGATCAAGTAGCTATAGTCGCTGTTTTCCGAGTGACAGGGCGACCGCCGTCGCCCAAGTTTCGGCTTGGGCGACATGTTAACCCTTTTGAACGCAAGGCTTACTTGAACGAGTCGGCAGGTTCTGCTTTCGCGGCAAGCGATGCCTGCGCCGACGTGGGTTCGCAACGCTGTATTTTCCTACGGAACAAACGCGCGTGCTTAGGCCTTGTCAGCGGATGAACGCGCTGTCCTTCGCTTGCACCGAACGCCAATCGGTTACGGTTGTGGTGTCTTCCTGGGGAGAACTAAATCCATTAATCCTTTGGCTCCTTCCAACTCGCGTCAACGGCGCTCGTCTTCGGTGGGTGGAGCGCAGCGCGCCCGCCGACGGCCGGCGACTGTCGTGACGCGGAAAGGCTTGTCTCTGGCTTATGTTGTCGCGTAACGGTAAGGGAACACAGGCGCGTCATGACTTTTCAAAAATCAAGACGGCGATTCGCATTCCAAACCTGATCGAGGTTCAACGCGAATCTTACTATCGCTTCCTCCAGATGGATAAGTTGCCTGAAGAGCGCGAAAACATCGGCCTCCAGGCGGTTTTCAAGTCGGTTTTTCCCATCAAGGATTTTCGTGACACAGCTCAGTTAAGTTTTGTCGAATACTCCATCGGTGAGTGGAAATGCAAGTGTGGCAAAAACGAGGGCCTTCAGTTTCTGCGCTCCAACTGCCACGCTTGTGGCGCCGTGATTCAAGTAGACCCACTGTCCGGCGAGGATGTCATTTGCCGGGCATGCGGCGCCGCCAACAAAAACATCGTCACTACCTGTGACGTGTGCGGCGAACCGGTCGGTCTCAAGCACAAGTATGAAGTGCGCGAGTGTCAGGAGCGCGGCATGACGTACGCTGTCCCGCTCAAAGTCAAGATTCGTCTAACGCTGTGGGACAAGGATGAAGAGACCGGCCAGCGGACGCTCCGTAACTTCGTTGATGAAGATGTGTACTTCGGCGACATCCCACTGATGACCGAAAACGGGACGTTTATCATCAACGGTACGGAGCGCGTCATCGTCTCCCAACTCCACCGTAGTCCCGGTGTGTTTTTTGAGAAATCGCCAATCTATCTGGCCAAAGTTATCCCGTACCGTGGTTCGTGGATTGAGTTTGAATATGACCAGAAAAATCTGCTCTATGTCAGAATTGACCGGAAGCGCAAATTTCTGGCGACGATCTTTTTACGGGCGCTGGCGCTGATCCAAAAACTGGACCTGGAAGGCATTGAGCGCGGTGATTATACGGACGCTCAGGTAGAAGAACGCATCAAAGCGACGACTTGTACGGATGAGGAAATCCTTCGCCAGTTTTACAGTGTGGCAGCGATTGAGGTCCGCGACGGCACGCTGTGGTTTCCGGTCAGCCCGCTGCTGCTTGACATGAGTATCACCGGCGGCGTCAAGCACCCTGAGACTGGCGAGACGTTGCTCCGGCCAGGACAGAAGTTCATGACCAGACACCTCAAGACGCTGCCTGCAGCCGGAGTAACGCACGTTGCGGTCAGTACACCCGATCTCGCCGGCGCGGTCGCCTTGAGCGACATCACAAACGGCGCGACCGGTGAAGTGTTGGTTGAAGCTGGAACAGAACTGACGGCGCGGGAGTACGAAAAGCTCCTCACCAGTGGCGTTGAACGGTTTGAAGTGTACTTTCCTGAACGCGACGACATCGGAGCTATTCTGCAACAAACGCTCAAAAAGGATTCAGTGCGCCGGCCGGTGGACGCCTTGCTGGAAATCTACCGCAAGATGCGGCCCGGCGACCCACCTACGATCATTACGGCGTGGAATCTCTTCTACGGGATGTTCTTCGACCCCCGGAAGTTTGACTTCTCACGGGTCGGCCGGCTCAAGTTCAACATCAAGATGGGCCATCCCGAACGCGCCAATCTCGACCAGCAAACTCTGTCACCGAAGGACTTCGTAGATGTCATCACGTACCTGCTCAAGCTGCGCAAAGGACGCACCGTCGGTCCTAACGGGGAGGAAATGACCTACGAAGCGGATGACATTGACCATCTCGGCAATCGGCGTGTCCGCGCCGTGGGCGAACTGCTGGAAAACCAGTTCCGGTTGGGATTGGTGCGCATGGAACGGGCCATTAGAGAAAAGATGTCCATTCACCAGGAAATGCAGCAGGCGATGCCGCGCGATCTGGTGAACGCCAAGCCGGTGATGGCCGCCGTGCGGGAGTTTTTCGGCTCGTCGCAACTTTCCCAGTTTATGGATCAGACCAACCCGCTGTCTGAAATCACACACAAGCGGCGGCTTTCGGCGCTTGGCCCAGGTGGATTGTCGCGGGAGCGGGCTGGTTTTGAGGTGCGCGACGTACACCCGACGCACTATGGTCGCATCTGCCCGATTGAGACGCCGGAAGGGCCGAACATTGGCTTGATTTCATCGTTGTCGTGCTTTGCGCGCATCAACGAGTTCGGCTTCATTGAATCGCCGTACCGCAAGGTGGAAAACGGGCGCGTCATTGAGTACGTCCGCATTACGAACGGCGGTGATACGGCGTTGCGGCCGGGGATGCACCTGCCACTGACCGAGGCTGAGGCAGCTAATGCAGCGCTCAAGCCGGGTCAAAAGCCGGCCGAATATGAACCCTATCCGTTTTACCTCTCGGCTTGGGAGGAGGACAAATACACCATCGGGCAGGCGAACATCCGCCTCAATGAGCGGCTGGAAATCATTGATGAACGGGTGTCGGCGCGTAAGGCCGGCGATTTCCGCGAAGTCCCGCGTGAAGAAATCCAGTTTATGGACGTGTCGCCTAAGCAGCTGGTGTCTGTGGCGGCGGCGCTCGTGCCGTTTCTGGAGCATGACGACGCTAACCGCGCGCTGATGGGCGCAAACATGCAACGGCAGGCTGTGCCGCTGCTGCGCGCAGAAGCGCCGCTCATTGGGACAGGGATGGAGCGCGTGACGGCGCAGGATTCCGGCGCGGTTGTCATTGCGCGCCGCGACGGCGTTGTGGACAGTGTCGACTCGGAACGCATCATCATCCGCGTGGACACCACCCAACCGGGAACGCTGTCGCGCGAGGTGACGGCTGACATTTACCAGTTGGTCAAGTTCCGGCGCTCGAACCAGAGTACGTGCATCAACCAGAAGCCGATTGTGCGCGTTGGGCAGCGCGTCAAGAAGGGCGACGTGCTGGCCGACGGCCCCTGCACCGATCAGGGCGAACTGGCGCTGGGACGCAACGTGCTGGTGGCTTTTATGCCGTGGCGCGGGTACAACTTCGAAGACGCCATCCTCATTTCCCAGAAGCTCGTCCAAGAGGACGCCTATACGTCCATCCACATCGAGGAGCTGGAGATTGAGGCGCGTGACACCAAGCTCGGCCCGGAGGAAATCACCCGCGACATTCCAAACGTCTCGGAATCCAGCCTCCGCGATCTGGACGAGTCGGGCATTATTCGCATCGGGGCGCGCGTCAAGCCCGGCTCGATTCTGGTTGGGAAGGTGACGCCCAAAGGGGAAACCCAACTCACCCCGGAAGAAAAACTGTTGCGGGCGATCTTCGGTGAAAAAGCCGGAGATGTGCGTGACGCTTCTCTGACCTGTCCGCCGGGCATTGAAGGGACGGTCGTAGATGTCAAAATCTTCACCCGCAAAGGACAGGAAAAGTGTAAGCGGTCGCTGGCGATTGAGGAACAGGAAGAAGCACGCCTGCGCAAAAATCTCGAAGACGAGCGGCGCATCCTTGAAGACGAACGCAACAAACGGATTTATGAACTGCTGGTTGGGCAGAAAGTCGCTAAGGATGTGCTCGTCAACAAGCGCGCCGTTCTCGGTAAGGGCGAGACGCTAACGCTGGAGTTTCTCAAGACGCTTGATCTGGCGACGCTCAAGAAAATCGAAATTCAGAACCCGAAGATTGATGTCGCCGCCGAAATTCGGGAACTTGAGGAATTCACAAAACGGCAGTTCGCCGTTCTCCAAAAGCTCCACGAAGAAAAGGTTGAAAAACTCAAACGCGGCGATGAACTCCCGCCTGGCGTCATCAAAATGGTCAAGGTCTTCATCGCCATGAAGCGCAAGCTGTCGGTGGGCGACAAAATGGCCGGACGGCATGGGAACAAGGGCGTCATTGCGCAAATTTTACCCGAAGAAGATATGCCCTACCTGCCGGACGGCCGACCGGTGGAGATTGTCCTCAATCCACTGGGCGTCCCGTCGCGGATGAACGTCGGGCAGATTCTCGAAACCCACTTGGGCTGGGCGGCGCACGTCCTTGGCGTCCGCTTCGCCACACCAGTGTTCGACGGCGCTTCGGAGGAAGAAATCAAACAGAAGCTGGCCGAAGCCGCCGCATTGCGGGAATCGCGGGGCGAACTCCCAATGATCAACCAGTCCGGGAAGACCGTCCTCTACGACGGGATGACCGGCGAGCCGTTCGAGCAGTTGGTGACGGTGGGCTACATCTACATGATGAAGCTGTCGCATCTGGTGGACGACAAGATTCACGCCCGCTCCATTGGGCCGTACTCGCTCATTACGCAGCAGCCGCTGGGCGGCAAGGCGCAGTTCGGCGGTCAGCGGTTCGGCGAAATGGAGGTGTGGGCGCTGGAAGCCTATGGAGCGGCCTACATTTTGCAGGAGCTTCTGACGGCGAAATCCGACGATGTCGCCGGGCGCTCCAAGAGCTACGAGGCGATCGTCAAAGGCGAACCCGACTTCGATCCGGGCGTACCGGAGTCCTTCAACGTGTTGGTGCGGGAACTCCAGTCGCTGTGCCTTGACGTTGAACTCATCAAGCGATCGGAAGAATCGAGCAACGGGGCTGCGGCGGAGCCGAGCGCGGCTGCGTCGCGGCGCTGAGGACGGTCAACCGGTGCCGTTATGGACGTGCGCCAAACGGCACGCTCTTGCTGTGGAGGGTGTTCATGTTCAGATACCAGGACAAGCAAACCACCGCGCCCGACTTTGAGGCCATTCGGATTTCTCTGGCGTCGCCGGAAAAAATCCGTTCTTGGTCGTACGGCGAAGTCACCAAGCCGGAAACGATCAACTATCGGACATTCAAGCCGGAGCGGGATGGGTTGTTCTGCGCGCGCATCTTCGGCCCCATCGCGGACTGGGAGTGCCTGTGTGGGAAGTACAAGCGCCGGAAGTATCAAGGCGTCATCTGCGACAAGTGCGGTGTCGAGGTGACATTGGCGCGTGTTCGTCGGGAGCGCCTTGGACATATTGAACTGGCGTCTCCCTGCTCGCATGTCTGGTTTTTCAAAGGGTTGCCGAGCCGCATCGGGCATCTGCTCGACATTTCACTGCGCGATCTGGAGAAGGTGCTCTACTACGAGTCGTACATCGTGGTGGACGCGGGCGACATGCCCGACCTCAAGGAAAAAGACCTGCTAACAGAGGAACAATACCGCAAGCTGTTTGACGCTTACCCAGGACAGTTCATTGCGCGGACAGGAGCGGAAGCCATCAAGACGCTGCTGCAGCGTGTGGACTGTGAAGCGTTGGCCGAAGAACTGCGCCAGAAGATGCGCGAAGAAACTTCGCAGCAGAAAAAGCTCAAGCTGGCAAAGCGGCTCAAGGTTGTGGACGCCTTCCGGCGGTCAGGCAATCGGCCGGAGTGGATGATTCTGGATGTGATCCCAGTTATTCCGCCGGAACTGCGCCCACTCGTGCCGCTCGACGGCGGACGCTTCGCCACATCGGACTTGAACGATCTCTATCGGCGCGTCATCAACCGGAACAACCGTCTGCGCAAGCTGCTGGACCTGAAGGCTCCGGAGGTCATCGTCCGCAACGAAAAGCGGATGCTACAGGAAGCGGTGGACGCGCTGTTCGATAACGGCCGGCGAGGGCGCGTCCTGCGCGGAGCGAACAATCGTCCGCTCAAGTCGCTGTCGGATACGCTCAAGGGCAAGACCGGTCGGTTTCGCCAAAACCTCCTCGGCAAGCGCGTGGACTACTCCGGTCGGTCGGTCATTGTGGTCGGGCCGGAACTCAAGCTGCACCAGTGCGGGCTGCCGAAGAAAATGGCGCTCGAACTGTTCAAGCCGTTCATTTATCACCAGCTTGAGAAACAAAAGTACGCCCAGACCATCAAGCAGGCGAAGGAAATGGTGGACCGGCAAGCGCCGGAGGTGTGGGACATTCTCGAAGAAGTTATTCGGGAACATCCGGTGCTGCTCAACCGTGCGCCGACGCTGCACCGCTTGGGCATCCAAGCGTTTGAGCCGGTGCTGGTCGAGGGCAAGGCCATCAAGATTCACCCGCTGGTGTGTACGGCGTTCAACGCCGACTTCGACGGCGACCAGATGGCGGTTCACATTCCACTGTCTCACGAGGCGCAGATTGAAGCGACGGTGCTGATGCGCGCCGACAACAACATTCTGTCGCCGGCAAACGGGCAGCCCATCGCCGTTCCGACGCAGGATATTGTGCTTGGGTGCTATTACCTGACCTACGAACGCAAGGAAGACCCGAAAGGGGGACGGACGTTTGCGACGCTGGACGATGTGGTCATTGCGCATGACGCCGGCATCGTCAACACCCAGTCGCCAATCAAACTGCGCTACGAAGGCGTCCTGATTGACCTTGAGCAGGAGCGCAATCAGCAGGACCTGCTCCGCGCAACGCCGCGCCATGTGCGGCAGGTCATCAGTACGACCGTCGGGCGCGTCATCTTCAATCAAGCGCTCCCGGAAGGCATGCCGTTTATCAACGGCGTGATGAAGAAAAAGGGCTTGCAGTCGCTGGTCAGCTACTGCCAACTCCACCACGGTCTCGAAACGACCGTTAAAATGCTGGATTCGCTCAAGTCGATTGGTTTCCTGTACGCGACAAAGGCTGGCATCTCCATCGGGATTGACGACTTAGTAACGCCGCCGCGCAAGGCGGAGCTCATCGCCGCCGCTGACCGTGAGGTAGCGCGTTTCCAGAAAGAGTACGAGGAAGGCGTCATTACTGACGGTGAACGGTACAACAAGGTTATCGCCACGTGGTCGCAGACAACCGAGGCGATCGCCAAAGAAATGAACGAGGCGATGAAGGCGGCTGAAAAGCTGACCAACGAACTCAACCCGATTATGGTTATGGCGGACTCCGGCGCGCGCGGCTCGGCACAGCAAATTCGTCAGCTAGCCGGCATGCGCGGGCTGATGGCCAAGCCGTCGGGCGCCATTATTGAAAAACCCATTCGCGCCAACTTCCGCGAGGGACTGGACGTGCTGGAGTACTTCATCTCGACGCACGGCGCGCGTAAGGGATTGGCGGACACGGCGCTCAAGACAGCCGACTCCGGTTACCTAACGCGCCGGTTGGTGGACGTGGCGCAGGATGTCATCGTGTCGGAGGAAGACTGCGGCACGATTCGCGGCATCTGGGTTGAGGCCATCAGCGAAGGCGGGGAGATCATCGAACCTCTGCGCGACCGCATCATCGGGCGCGTGGCGCTTGAAGACATCGTAGACCCCATCACTGGCGACGTCATCGTTCACGCCAACGAGGAGATTACGGAAAAGCTGGCGGCCGACATTCAGGACGCCGGGGGCATTGAGCGCGTCAAGCTGCGTTCAGTGTTGACCTGCGAAGCGCGGCGGGGCGTATGCGCCAAGTGCTATGGCCGCAATCTGGCGACCGGCAAGATGGTGGAGCTCGGCGAGGCCGTCGGCGTCATTGCGGCGCAGTCCATCGGCGAACCAGGGACGCAACTCACCATGCGAACGTTCCACTTGGGCGGCGCCGTCACCGGCTCATCGGAGCAATCTTCGCACGAAGCCCGTAAGGCAGGGCGCGTCAAGTTCGAGGACCTACGCACCGTCACTGGCCGCGACGGGCGGTTGGTGGCGATGAACCGGAACGGGTATATCGTTCTGATTGACGAAAACCGCAGCAATCGAGAAATCGGGCGTTACCAGATTGTCTATGGCGCGCGGTTGGCTGTCACTGACGGGCAGCTTGTCGAAGAAGGCGATACGCTGGCGACGTGGGATCCTTACACGTTTTCAATCCTGACGGAAGTGCCCGGCACGGTGCGCTACCACGATCTCATCGAGGGCGTCACCATTCAGGAAGAAATCGACCCCAACACAGGCAACCGCAGCATGATCGTCCGCGAAGCGACGGACGAGAAGCGGCAGCCGCGCATTGACATCATCGCGGACGATGGGAAAACCCTTCTCAAGTCGTACCAGATGCCTGTCCGCGCGAATTTGAGCGTCCGCAATGGTGACCGCGTCTTGCCCGGCGATATCATCGCCAAAATTCCCCGCGAATCCACTCGCGCCAAGGACATCACTGGCGGTTTGCCGCGCATCACCGAGCTGTTCGAAGCGCGTAAACCGCGTGAGACGGCCGTGATGGCGGAAATTGACGGCGTGGTGAAGTTCGGCAACGTCGTCAAGGGGCAGCGCAAGGTGCAGATCATCGGCGACGACGGTGAAGTCCGTGAGTACTCCATCCCCAAGGGTGCCAATATGTTCATTCAGGAAGGCGACCGTGTGAAGGCCGGTGAGCCGCTGGTGGACGGGCCGCTCAACCCGCACGACATTCTGGCGATTCAGGGGATGGACGCGCTGCAACGGTACCTTGTCAATGAAATCCAAGAAGTTTATCGCCTGCAAGGCGTCAACATCGCCGACAAACACATTGAGGTCATCGTTCGCCAGATGCTGCGCTGGGTGCGCGTCAAGGATGTCGGCGATACGGATTTCCTCATTGACGAGCAGGTGGATCGTTTCCGCTTCGAGGACGAGAACCGCCGCGTCATTGAAGCGGGCGGACAACCGGCGACGGCCGAACCACTGTTGCTCGGTATCACCAAGGCGTCACTTTCTACGGAAAGCTTTATTTCCGCCGCCAGCTTCCAAGAAACGACGCGCGTGTTGACGGAGGCCGCAATTTCGGGACGGGTAGATTACCTGCGCGGTCTCAAGGAAAACGTCATCATGGGCCGTCTAATTCCGGCCGGCACAGGAATGGAGTACTACCGGCGCATTCGCCTCTGCGACGAGAAAGACCTTGTGGCCGAGGAAAGCCGTACGGAATCCGAGGCCTATCACTTCGACGATGCAATGTCGCAGATGGTCGAAGAAGATATGCAGGCGCGGAAGGCGGCTAAAGGGAGCGAATGACGCCGGACGCTTTCCGACCGTAAGCTACTTTGCCGAAGCGCGCGCGTTGGGGAACATGCCACGCGCGCGCTTTTTGCTTCCGAGCCTTAGTTTCAAAGTCTTGTCGGTAAACGCATCCGCATCATATCTGCGAACGGGTTGAGATGTATGAACTGGGATGTAAAACGTCAGGCCGCGCAGCAATTGCGGGAGGGCGTCGCGCCGACGCTTGACGCGCCGTCTATTGGAAGCTGGCTTCAAACTTGGGCGGCGCGGCGGCCGGGCGCGACGGCGCTAGTCGCCTACGACGCCGCCGGGACGCGCCGCGCACTGAGCTACGCTGACCTGTGGGCGGCGGTTCAGGCCGGCGCGGCCGCGCTGCGAGCGGCGGGCGTTAAGCCGGGCGACCGCGTTGCAACGCTGGCATATAACGACCTTGAGACCGTCATTGCGTACGGCGCCGCCTGGACGCTGGGCGCATGCGTCACGCCGGTCAACATGACTGAAGACGCCCCCCGTCGGCGCTTCGTCGTCGAAAACGCCGAAGCGCGACTGATTCTAGCGCTGCCGGAGTTTCTTCCTGAAGCGCAGGCGTTGGCGGACGCGCTTCCGGCTGTTCGCAGCGTCCTTTCGCTACAGGACGGCGCATGGCGGGCGGCGTTCGCTGGCGCGCTTCTGCCCCCGGATGTCAAGCCTGAACGCGAAGCCCTTGTCGTTTACACGTCGGGGACAACCGGTGCGCCCAAAGGGGTTGTGCTGACACAAGCAAACTTGCTCCTTGACGCGCAGGCGCTCCGCGACTGGAATCGCGTCACAGCGGATGACGCGCTGATGTGCGTCCTCCCGATCCACCACGTCAACGGCATTGTGGTGACGCTCCTGACGCCGTTCGTCGCCGGCGCTACAGCAGTGCTCAACCACAAGTTTTCACCGACGACGTTCTGGGCGCGGATTGCAAGCGAGAGCGTCCGCATTGTGAGCGTTGTGCCGACGCTGCTGGCGTTCCTACTAGAGCGCCCGGAACTGTTTTTGCGCTCGGAGGGCAATCGTCTCTCGCATCTGATTTGCGGCGCAGGGCCGCTTACGGTCGAGCTGGCGCGGCAGTTTGAAGAAACGTTCGGCGTCCGCGTCCTGCACGGTTATGGACTGAGCGAAACCACCTGTTACTCCACGATGTTGCCGCTTGACTTATCCCCGGAAGAGCACCGGCGCTGGATGCGGGATTTCGGTTTTCCATCGATCGGGACAGCGCTCCCAGTATGTAACGTGGCGATTCATGATGCAGATGGCAACGCTTTGCCGCCTGGCGTACGTGGTGAAATCGTCATTTGCGGTCCCAGCGTTATGACAGGCTACTTCAAGCGTCCTGAAGCCAACGCCGAAGCCTTTGCACATGGCTGGTTTCGTAGCGGCGACGAGGGTTTTTACGAACGCGATGCGCAAGGGCGGGCGTTCTTCTTCATCACCGGCCGCATCAAGGAACTCATCATCCGCGGGGGCGTTAACTTGTCGCCCTTTGAAATTGACGAAGTCCTGTCGAGCATTCCTGGCGTTAAGTGCGGACTGGCCGTAGGCTTCGAGCATCGCTGGTACGGCGAGGAGGTCGGAGCCTACATCGTCCTTGAAGACGGGGCGACGCTCACCGCTGAAGCCATCCTTCGCGCGGCGCGCGAACGACTGCCGTTCCACAAATCGCCCAAAGTCGTCGTTTTTGGCACGGAAATTCCGGTCACTTCAACGGGGAAGTACCAGCGTAATAAGCTCAAGCCCTACTTTGAACCGTGGCGCGACGTGCAGTTTACGCCGTAGGGTGTTCCAGCGGCCTACCGCCTTGACACGCTTTTCGGCCCCCGGAGGGGAAGCAGCGGTGACGCCTTCCACGCCTGTGCAAAGCGAACGGTCTTGTCTGATGCGCTGCTTCCCTGCCACCGCCCGGCGGGTAGATTCGCCCCATTTGCTTCGGAAAGCGCCTAGAACGTAAAACGTACGCCGAGTTGCACTTGGCGTGGGCCACCAAACCGCGCCGTCGAAGGCGCGCTGTACGGTAGGAAACCCGCCGGATTGAGTGCCGCCGTCGAGAGCGTCCCGTTCGCCAACGGACGCGGGCCTTCCACAATCGCAACCGCGTCCACGTCATAGTTCTTGTTCGTGTTGCGCGTCACGTTGAAAAACTCGGCCAGAAAATCCAGCCGCATTTGTTCGCCGACGCGGAAGCCCTTGACGACGCGCAAATCCAAGTTGAAGAAGTTGGGCTGGCGAAACGTGTTTCGGCCGACGACGACGCCGTTGATGATGGCACGGTCATTTTCGTTGCCGTCGTTGTTTACGTCATCGCCGATAATCGGCGTGTAGGGCAATCCTGACCGCGCCACAATTAGCGCGCTGACGATGAAGCCGTAGGGCAAGTCCACCAGGCCGCTCAAGTTAAAGTTATGCCGGATGTCCTGCTTAGACGGCCCGCGCTCCAGCTTCAGATTGAACGGATTGATGGAAAACTCCTGATTGAAGTTTCGCTCATTGGAATCGTCATCCATTGTCCGCGAGAAGGTGTAGTTCGCCGTGAGCTGAAAGCGGTTGACATAGCGGCGCGTGACGGTCAGCGTCCCGCCGTTGTAGCTCGAATGCGCCGATGATTCGTTGATGAGAATCGGGCCGTAATTGCGCCCGTTCAAAATCTGAATCGGGCGGAACGCCGTGTTGAAGAAGACGTAGCCGGAGTTACCGACCACAATATAACCGGGACTGCCCGGCGGCGGCAGGTTGCGGTTGACCCGCCGCTGCAAATCCCATGTCGAGTTGCGAATAAAGCCGGCCGTCACTGACCAGTGTTTGAAGAACTGACGTTCAATCGTTAGTGACGCCTGAAACGACCGTGGATTTTGGAAATCTCTGGCAAAGCCGTAGACGCGCTGGGGGAAGTCAATTGGCGAGAACCCGGCCGGAAGCGCCGGAAGGGCGTTTGGAAAGAAGGGGAAAATCGCCGCCAGCAGCGCGTTGCGCCGCGGCCCGGCCGGAATGTTGTTCGTGTCAATGGCGAGATTCAGGATGCCGTTTTCCGTCGTGACACGCTGGAACAGTGTCGCGGGCGTCCGTGCCGTAAAGATGCCGGCCGAAGCGCGTACGACCGTCTTCTTGTCGCCGTTGATGTTCCACGCCAAACCCAAGCGCGGCTGCCACTGCTCCAAGTCATTGGGGATGCGCTGCGTTTCGGGAATGTCCGGGTTCGGCGCAATTGGCTGCGGGTTGAACTGCCCTTCCCATCGCAACCCGACCGTCACGGTCAGCGTCGGCAGCACGCGAATCTTATCCGTGATGAACACCGCTATTTCCTGCTGCACCCCCCGAAATGTCGCCGGCTCCTGCGGCGTGCCGGGCAGGAAGCCGCGATAGCGGTTGATGGTGTTGACGCCCGCCAGCGCACGGAGGTAGTTGGGCAGAGCACTTCCGCCTGTAAAGCCGTACCGCCCCTGAATGGCTGCCGCCCGCTGCTGCTGCACGCGGTTGAAGTTCAAGTCAAACCCAAAACGCAGTTGATGGCGGCCGCCGGTGTAGCTTACGTTGTCGGAAAGCTGAAACCGAAGCGTACGAAAGGTGCGCGGCCGACCGTTGTCCCCGCCGACTGTCCCAACGCCAGCGATGTCAATCTGGGAACTTTGCGAATTAGGCACTTCGTCGCGGTCGTCATTTGCAATTTGCCCGCGCAGTTCGTTGACAAAACGGTCGGTGACAACCGTCACAAGGCTGCTCTTGAAGCCGTGGCTGCGGTTTTGGCGCGCGTAGTTGACCGACTCGGCTATTGTCTGTCGCGCATTTTCAAAGTTGAAGTTCTCGCCGCGCAAGCGCGTGTAGTTGTACTGCGTGTTGAGCGTATTCCGGCTGTTAAGGATGTAGTCGCCGCGTACAAACAGCGCCGTCGGGTTGTTCGTCCCGCGTTTTTCGCCTTCGAGGTCACGCAAAACCTGCGGCAGCGTTTGGCCGGTCGGGACATTGAAGCTCACCACAAACGGCACACGTAGAAAGTTTTGCTCAGCGGCGGCAAAGAAAAACACGCGGTCACGCTTGATGGGGCCGCCGACGCTCCCACCGAACTGATTCTGTAGGTTGTCGAGGTCGCGCCCGAAGGCGTCCGGCGAGGTCAGAAAACGATTCCGGTTGAAGTAAAACGCTTCGCCATGAAACTCATTTGTCCCACTCTTGGTGACGACGTTGAGGAAACCGGCGTTGGTGCGCCCGATTTCGGCGCTTGCGCCCGCCCGGACAACCTGAAACTCACGCACCGCCGACTGCGGGAAGAAGAAAACCGCCTCATTGCCGCCGCGCTGGTTGCCCTGCAGAGGATCGTTGAAGTCCGCGCCGTCCACGGCGACATTCGAGTTGATGGAACGCTGTCCGGCGACAACCAACCCGCTGCGATCCTGCTCCTGCATGATGCCGGGTTGGAGTTGAAAGAATTCAGCGAAGTTGCGTCCACGAATGGGTAAGTCTCGAATCGCCCGCTCGCTAATGTTGAGGCCGGTCGCCGACTCTTGGACATCCACCACGCCTTGGTCGGCCGTTACCTCGATGATTTCGCTGACTCCGGCGACTTCCAGCTTCAGGTCAACCGACTCGGTATTGCCGACGGTGAGCTTGACAATTCGCCTGCCGGGTTGTCTGTCTGACACTGTCGCCTCAACCTCGTATACGCCCACCGGCAACACGCCGGCGGCGTACCTTCCGTTGGCGTCCGTAGTTACAGTTCGGGTGTAGCCGGTTTCCCTATTTTTGATGACGACGGTTGCGCCAGCCACGGCGGCGCCGCTCTGGTCTACGACCAAACCTTCGATGCCGGCTCCACCCGACTCGGACTGGGCGTTGGCAACGATAAGAAAACCGAGCAGCATCCCGACAAGCCAGTAGGTGTACAACGCATAACTTCGCACACACGGACGCTTGAAAAACCGCATAGGCGTTCCTCGCATATAAGTTCGCTAAAAATAAGCCGGTAGGAGAACATCCACGTGAAAATGCAGATTTGCGCAAACGTAACATCTGTTTTACAGAACTTGGCGAACCGCTCTTGGGGGCGACTGGCTTGCCTGACAGCCGTCGGGCTGTTGGCGCTCGCGCCAACGCCGGTCTGGGCGCAGGAGGCGTTGCCGCCGGACGACGCACCTGAAATCAAGCCGATCCGGATCACACGCCTTTCCGACCAACCCGCCGACCAACCTGCGCCCCAGCGGCCTGGACTGCGTCAAGCGCCGGCCGGTGATGAGGCCTTCCCACCGCCGGCGTCGGAAACACGCAACACGCTCAACACGCTGCAGCCAGAGGCTTCAGCGCCCAACTCGAAGTCATCATCGGACGCACTTATTCCATTTCCGAACAACGCCGCGAATGATCCGGCGGCTGGAGACGCCACAACGCCAACCCGCTTCCAGTGGGGCGAAGCCTTCCGGCAGGCGATGTTCTTCAACGCCCTTCAGCACATTCTGCGTTTTGCGACTGAGGATGGGACGCGCAAAGAGATTGTAGGGCCGTTTTTTCGCGACTGGCTGCAATCCATCCGCAACCTGCGCGGCTGGCGGGATGGCGACCCGTTTTTGGTCAACTACATCGGACATCCGATTATGGGCGCGGCGTCCGGCTACATTCAAATCCACAACGACCCGCAGGGACAGTACCTTGAGTTCGCACCGACGACGAAGGCTTACTGGAAAAGTCGCCTGAAGGCGATGGCGTGGTCGGCGGTTTATAGTACGCAGTTTGAAATCGGACCGATCAGTGAAGCGTCGCTGGGCAACGTCGGGCGTGCGCCGCGTCCCGACGGCAAAAGCCCGATGGCCTATGTGGATTTGGTCATCACGCCGACCATTGGAACGCTCTGGCTTGTTGGCGAAGACGCGCTGGACAAGCACCTTATTCAGTGGTTTGAGCGGCGTGTTCGGAATCCATTCTGGCGCGGCATGGTGCGCAGCTTTCTCAATCCTGGGCGGAGCGTCGCCAACGCCATGCGCTTCAAGTGGCCGTGGTACCGCGACCGACGCAAGCTGTACGACTGACCTACCGTGGGACGACGATGAAACATCTTCGCTCGGTTGTATACCTTCCAGCTCTTCTGGCGCTCATTGGGTGGGCTTGCCTTGACGCTGTTGCGCAATCGGGATTTCAAACCTACGTCAACGCGCGCTTTGGCTACCGGGTCGCCTACCCGGCTGATTTCATCCCCCAGGGTGAATCGGAAAACGGCGACGGGCAGGTTTTCAAAAACGCCGATGAAGCCGAGTTGCGCGTCTGGGGCAACCTTAATCCCTTGGGTGAAACCGTCGCTGAGGCGTTGCGGACAGAGCTTGACCGCTGTGTGGCTACGGGGCGGCACGTGACCTACCAGCGGGCCGGGAAAGGCTTTCTGGTTGTATCAGGCTACGAAGCGGACGGCGCGCGGATTTTCTATCTTCGTAAGTTGGTGAACCGGCGGCGGCAAATCGGCTTCGAGTTTGTTTATCCGGCGGCGTCCCGCGCCCGTTATGACCGCGATGTGGTCGTCATTGCCGACTCGCTCCAAGCGGCAGGGCGCTCTCCGCGATGATGACGCCAAGCTTGATTGTCGGCACGGCCGGCCACATTGACCACGGCAAGACCGCGCTAGTCCGCGCGCTAACTGGCGTCAACACCGACCGGCTTCCTGAAGAACAGCGGCGCGGCATGACGATTGACTTGGGCTTCGCCCATCTGACGCGCAAGGGACGGCGCTTCGCCTTCATTGATGTCCCCGGCCATGAACGCTTCATCAAAAACATGCTCGCCGGAGCGCATGGGCTCGACCTTGTGTTGCTGGTTGTGGCGGCCGACGAGGGCGTTATGCCGCAAACGGTTGAACATCTGGCGATCTGTCGGTTGCTAGGTCTGACGCGCGGCGTCGTTGCCCTGACCAAGCGCGATCTCGTCACGGCGGAGTGGCTCGCGCTGGTTCAGGAAGATGTCGCGCGGCTGACGGCTGATACGTTTCTGGCCGACAAACCGATTGTTCCGGTCAGCGCCAAAACCGGCGAAGGTGTAGATGACCTACTGGATGCGCTTGAAGTGGAAGCCGCGTTGGTCAGCGTCCGCGATGCGACACGTCCGCCGCGCCTGCCGATTGACCGCGTGTTTACCAAGCGCGGCTTCGGTGTGGTAGCGACGGGTACGCTGATTGCTGGAACATTTCGCGTTGGTGACGAAGTCGGCGTTGAGCCGGGTGGTCTTACGGCGCGCATTCGCGGGATTGAAGTTCACGGCGAAGCGCGGGAAGTCGTCCGGGCCGGCGAGCGGGCGGCGTTGAATTTAGGAGGGCTAGCGGTCGCCGATCTTCGGCGCGGCCAAGTGATTGTGCCGGCGCGTTGTTTTCAGCCGACTTCCCTTCTTGACGTACGGTTGGAATTGCTTCCTGACGCGCCCCAACCGTTGCCGCAGAATGCCCGCGTTCGCTTCCACCACGGGACCAGTGAGGGAATGGCGCGGGTGACGCTGCTTGACGGTGGCCGCGAACTTCCGCCCGGCGACGCCTGTTTCGCCCAGCTTCGCCTTGAAGCGCCGATTCTGGCGCTGCCCGGCGACTGCTTCATTGTCCGGCGACCTTCACCGCCCGCGACGATTGGCGGTGGGCGCATCCTTGACGCCCACCCACCGCGCCGCCGCGGCCGTTTGCGCGCTGCCGCCGACTTCCTCTCAAGGCTGGACGCCGATCCTGACCATCGGCGCTTAGCCTTTGTTGAGCGAGCCGGAGCAAACGGGCTGACGCTTGAAGAGCTTGCCGGACTGACTGGCGACGCCGACGCCGAACTGGAAGCCTTCGCGCGCCGGACGGTAGGTTGCGTGTATTTGACAGCGACCCGTCGGTTGGTGTCCAAAGGTGCGTTGGACGCGCTTGCGCAAACTATTCTCGATGCGCTGGCGGCGACTCATCGTGAGCGTCTGCTTCAGCCTGACCTGCCGCGCGAAGACATCCGCAACCGTGTCGCCCGGAATGCCCCGCCGGAAGTTTTCCAGTACGCCGTCGCTCAGCTCGTTCAGCGCGGAAACATCATCGCCGACGCCCGCGCCATGCGGCTGGCGACGCATCGGGTTCAGCTTTCCGAAGAAGAAACGGCGCTGAAAGACCGCGTTGAGCGCGTATGCCGTGCGGCCGGCGCGCAGCCGCCGACGATCGAAGAGATTGGCCGTGCTACCGGCCTGGCCCTAGCGCAGGCGCAAGCCAGCGTCGCGGCGCTGCTGGCGGAACAGCGCATCCTGCGAGTAGCTGATTTCCTGCTTCATGCCGAAGTCGCCGCCGAGATTGTCGCTCGCGTACGGCAGGCGAAATCACCGGGCGAAAAGGTGGAAGTCGGTGACTTCAAAGCAATGTTTAACCTGCCGCGAAAGTATGCGATTCCGTTGTTGGAATGGCTTGACCAGATCGGCGTCACGCGGCGCTATGGCGACAAGCGGATTGTGGTGTAATAAATGTAAGGCGACGCGCGCGCTTTCGAGTGTAAGTCGCCGCCTACTGCCCAGGCTGCTCATATAACCCTGCCCGTACCGCCACTACTCGGCAGACCGACCCAAGCGTCGAAGGCGAAGCGCCCTTTCCGGGAGATGCAGCGCACGGGAAACGCCGCCGCACAGCAAATGGCAAGCCAACTTGTTACTTTCTTTGCCTGAAGAAAATCCTCTGACCTAACGTATCAGAAGTCACAAAACGGGACTTGGCGTTGTCCGGGGTTGCAATGTAGGGTGAAAGAGGAAAAGTGCGCGACGGCCCCGACTCTGCCGTACGTCATCTTCGTCTCCGCGTCGCGCTCGACCTTATCTCGCAAGCGAGATTGACCATGACCGACGGGGTGCAACTGCTGTTCTTTTCGGTGTTGGGGTTGGCCGGGCAAGTCGTAGCGGTGGGCGGCGCGCTGATGGCCTTTCGGCTCGGCGCGCGGATTGAACGGCGGCGGCTGCCGTCGGCGTCGCCAGTCACCGATGGAGTTTTTCCGGCGACGCAACCGACGGCTGCAAATGCGCCGCCAACTGGAGGGCTAGATGCGCGGTCGGTAGCTCTCCTCCGCTGCCTGCGCCTACCGCAGGTAACGGATCAGGCGGCTTTGCTGGCATGGTACAGCCGGTTGCAACTAGATGGAGCGGCGCTGGCGGCGGCCTTGCCGCCTGATATTCAGGCTGGCTTTCAGAAGGCGCTGAACGCTATTCGGGACATTTTGGAAACTCCCAATTTGGACGACCGCTATGAACTTCTGGCGGCGGCTCTCCTCCCTGTGTACGAAAGCCTGCACGCTGAGCCGACCGGGGCTCCCACATCAGCTGCCGTCAACCGAACGGTGGCGGTTGCCGCGCCAGGTTCAGCGAACGGTTCGGCCGTGACATCTGGGCCGGCTACCCCTGTCGCCGCCTATCGGGAAACACCCACGCCGGTTAGTGAGAAAGACCGTTTGGCGGCTTTGTTTGAGCAGGTAGAGGCTGTCGCGCGGGTCAATGGGCTGTCAGCGAGCGCTCCGGCGGGAGCGCCGCCCGGCGAGGCGATGCGAACAACGCATGGTACGCCAGCGGCTACCAAAGCCAACGCCGAACCCCTTCACCACGTATCGCCGTCGCAACTGGATACCTCCCGGCTTTCTCGCCGTTTGGCGGAGATTCTCAAGACGGCGGAGCGCAATGACCAACCGAGTGAGCCGAAAGCTGAGGAAACGCCGACGGCTGAACCAAGCGCTCCCGATTTGCACTTAGTGACGCCGCCGCTCAAGTCGCGCCTCAAACGTAGCAGCAAGCTCACGCCGGAGCAGGAAATCTCGCGCAAGGCGGCGCACGTCGTCGGGCGTGCGCGGGAGTGGTATGGCCGGCCGGATATTACACTCCGCGAGGTGCAATTGGCGTGCGAGGCGTTTGGACTTGAATTCAACGAAGTCGCTGCGCGAGCCGAACTTGCCAAACCGCTTGCTGAAGAAGCCTCCTGAAACCGCGCCAGACAGTTTCATCCCGATTCTCAACCTCGAACCGCAGTACCGTGCGCTTCGTCCTGCTTTGCACGCAGCGATGGAGCGCGTTTGTGCGTCGCAGCGGTTTATTCTGGGCGAGGAAGTGACGGCTTTTGAGGCGGAGGTTGCACAGTACTTAGGCGCGGCGCACGCTGTCGGCGTCAACTCAGGGACGGACGCCTTGGTGATTGCGCTTCGGGCACTCGACATCGGCCCCGGCGATGAAGTCATCACGACGCCGTTTTCATTTTTTGCGACGGCGGAGGCGATTAGCCTAGTCGGTGCGACGCCGGTTTTCGCCGACATCGAAGCTGACAGCTTCAATCTTGATCCACGCAACGTTGAGGCCTGCATCACCCCGCGCACGCGGGCGATACTGCCAGTGCATCTTTTCGGTCGCCCGGCGGCAATGGGAAGGCTGCTGGAGTTGGCGGAGCGTCATGGTCTGGCTGTCATTGAAGACGCGGCGCAGGCTTTTGGGGCGCAGTACTCGCCACCTTGCGCTGGTTGTGACGGTCTAGCTTGCGCGCCTACCACGCAGAGGGGGCTGCAAGGACGTTACGTTGGAACGCTGGGAACCCTGGGGACTTTTTCATTCTACCCGTCAAAAAACCTCGGCGCGTACGGCGACGGTGGTCTCATTGTCACCAACGACGCCCACTTGGCCGAACGTTGCCGTAAGTTGCGCTCGCACGGCTCGCTTATCGCGTACCAGCACGAAATGCTGGGGTACAACTCGCGGTTGGACGCGCTTCAAGCGGCAATTCTCCGGGTGAAACTGCCTTATGTCGCCGAGTGGAACGCCGCTCGGCGGGCGATTGCCGAGACCTACCATCGGGCCTTTGCAGGGTTGCCGGGCGTTGTGACGCCGGCTGTGACGCCCGGCCACGTCTTTCACCAGTACACGCTGCGGATTCAGGATGGGCGGCGCGATGCAGTACGCCAACGGCTAACGGAGCAGCGTATTGGGACGATGGTGTACTACCCGACACCGATTCACCAACTGCCAGTGTATGCCGGGCGGTTTCCGCCGCAACCGGTTAGCGAGGTGGCGGCAAGTGAAGTACTCAGCCTGCCGATGTGGCCGGAAATGACAGAGAGTGAGCAGTTACAGGTGACAAATGCTGTTGCGCGAGCTCTTTCGGGGTAAACCACGTCAACGGTTCGGCGTGCAGCGGCATTCCGCCGCTTTCCCCTGCGGCGGCTGCTCGTTACGAGAACCACGTCACAAAAGGCGTAGCAAGAGCACCCTTCTCTGAAGCCGTCTGGTGCAGCGGAGCTCCCCAGCCTACTTGGGAGACCGCAACTTCACAGAAGCGCACTGAAAAACAAAACCGCTGGAGCATTCTGCAGAACGCTCCAGCGGCTCAAGGTTACGCCGTCAGGTAGGGTGGACGACCGCCCGACCCTACCTGCGGGTTGAGAGGTTTACTGCCACTTACCAACCACCGGTCGGTCAGCCGGATTACCGTAGTTGACGGTAATATCCGCTGTGCCGCTGGTGTTGGTGTTGCGGAGGAAGAACACCGGGAATGGCGCCGCCCGGAAGACGCCGATGGTCGTAATACCATCACCGTTCCAGTCGCCCGCAATCGGCGAGTCGCCCGCGCTGCCGAAGAACGCCTGAATGTCGGCGTTGCCCGGCGTGTTCGAGTTGCGCAGGAAGAAGAACGCAATTGAGCTGCGGAATGCCCCGATGGTCGTCACACCGTCGCCGTCCCAGTCGCCGACAATCGGCGTGTCGGTCGGCAAACCGTAGTTGATGATGAGGTCGGGTGCGCCGCTGGTGTTCGAGTTGCGCAGCAGGAAGACACCGCCACGGAACAACCCAGCCGTCGTTGTACCGTTGCCGTCCCAGTCACCAACAAGCGGAATGTCACCCGGCTGCGTACCGGCGATAGCAAACGCTGGAACATCCGCCACGCCGGCCGTGTTGCTGTTGCGCAGCAAGAACTGACCGCCACGGAAGACGCCGATGGTCGTGATGCCATCACCGTTCCAGTCACCAGCGAGTGGGATGTCCGCCGCCTGACCGTAGAAGAAGCTCGTATCGGCGAAGCCCGACGTGTTGGTGAAGCGCAGGTAGAAGAAGCCATCCGACGGACGGAACATACCAATGGTGTCCGCTCCGCTGTCCGGCGCCTGCGACACTGTAACTGACTGCGGCGTAGCGCCCGGAGCCGTCACCGTGATAGTCGCCTGCCGCGCCGCGCCGCTATTGCGGCCGACGGAGAAGCTGACCGTACCGGTTGGGCCGCCGGTCGCACCCGACGTGATGACCAGCCATGGCGCACTGCTCGTCGCCGTGTAGGTGCAACCTGCCGAGGTCGTCACCGTGAAGCTGCCCGTACCACCGCCGACCGGCTGCGACGTACCTGTCGGAGCGCCAAGCGTCAGCGTGCAGGTGCCGTCCTGCGTGATGGTGATGGTCTGACCTGCCACCGTTACCGTCGCTGAACGCGGCGCGCCGGTGTTGGCCGCCACCGCGAAGCTCACCGTAGCGGTACCGCTGCCGCTCAACGGGCTGGCCGAAATCCAAGCCGGCAGTCCCGTGATTGTCCACGGGCAACCCGCTCCGGTCGTGATCTGGAACTGGCCCGTACCGCCGGCGGTCGGGAAGGTAGTCGGCACAGCTACGGCCGAGAAGGTGCAGCCGGAAGGCAAAGGACCTTGGCCGAAAGTAAAGGTGGTCGGCGCAGGCGACGTACCCGTTTCGCTCGGCAGCGTCACCGTCACCGAGCCGGTGCGGAGCGCGCCCGTACCGTTGGGTGACACACTGATAACAATGTCCACAAAGCCCGGATTCGTCGTACGTGGTACCGCACCGACGATCGTGACGAACCCGGAGGTTGTCGAGATGGTCGGCAGCAGGTTGCACAACGACACGGCGCTGCGGGTCATTGTGGCGATGACCATTTGGCCACCAGCAGGACTCATTGCCGGAAGCGTCACGGTACCGCCAGCTGGAATTGGCTGGAACGGCGGGAAGCTCGGCAGCACAAGGCCATACGAGCAGCCGGAGCCATTCTGCAATGCCGCCACACCCGGCCACCGGATGTCAAGGTTGAGCCCAGTCGGAGCACCCGCGCCGTCGTTCTGGAAGTCGGCGCGTACCGACTCAAAGACATTGAACAGACCGCCGATGTATGCGCGCCGCCGCGCCGGATCAAGCGTGATGGTGTTGACCGTCATCGCCGTATCTTGGAAACGCGGCCCAAACGGCGGCGTTATGCTGAACGGCAGGTTGGGGTAGTAGCCAATTTCATCGCCGCCAACCGGGAAGATGGACGCCGGCGAACCAAAGTCGTCCACGGCGTACGGCCCCGGCTGGAAGACCAGCGGCGCATTCGGGTTCTGACCGACGCCCGGTGGAACAGCTAGGAAGGTCGCCCGTGGGACGCCGAAACCGTCCACATCGTCTTCAAATGTACCGTTGACGCCGGTGCGATGGACGCGGACGCGCGTTGTGTTGTTGATGTAGCCGATAAAGTCACCCGGAACCAAGTCACGCGGCCCGATTCGGAACGGCCCGCCGATGAGCGGACGGTCATCCGCCTTGACGGCAATGGCGCGAACCACTGGAGCCGCCGTGAAGTTCAATTGAGCAAACGAGGCATCGTGGCGACCGGTTGGCTCAAACCGCGTAAAGGCCGTCCGCACCAAGCTGCTGGCTGTGCCGGTCTGGTTGAGAATGCGCGTAAAAGCGCCGCCAATCAGGATGCGTCCGGCATTCGCGCCAAGGCTTTGGCGACCGAGTGCGAAGATTTCACCGCCGCGCCCATTGGAGGTCGCTCCATTGTTCGGTCCGGTTGCGAGTGTCGCGCCCAACCCGGAAGTGCCGGTCGGGAACGTCGTGCCCGTCGGGCCGGTGGCAAAGCTCGTGTCAAGCGTACCGTCGCTGTTGAAGCGAGCAATGTTGAAGCGATCAACGTTGTTGGCGCGGGCAAACAAGCCGGCCACAACCACCTTGCCGTCTGGCTCAAGCAGAATGGCGTTGACGCGCGCCCGCTGATACGCCACAACGGCGCTGGTGCGCGGAATGTTAACCACGGCTGCCCCACCCGGATTACCGCACAATACATAGTCACCAACACCGGGCACTGAGAACGAGTCATCGCCAAACGTTGGGTCGAGCGCACCGGTGCTTGTCAAACGCGCAATGCCGCTCCGGGGCACTTCATTGTAGCACTTGAAGTTGCCGCCGATGAGCACCTTCCCGTCAGGTTGCAGGACAATCGCATTGACGCGCCCTTGATCAGGGTTGAACTTCTCACCACTGCCGGCAGACGGCAAGGTTGGTGGAGAGTCGCAGGTACCCACCAAAGCCGGGAGTGCTGTCTGCGGATCAACCGTTGTAAAGCCGGTACCGGGCGAGCCGAAGCCGGTTGGGCCACCCTTACGAATCGGGGTGTAACCGGCCGGTGGCGACGGGTCATCTTGTCCGACTTGGAACAGCGGATCAATTGTGCCGTTCGGACGCAGACGCACGAGATTGTTCCACGGCACAAACGGTCCACCGGGGCCGTCGGAAACTTGGTTGAACTGCCCACCCACGTAGATGTCACCGTTCGGCGCAACGGCTATCGCGCGAATGGACGGCGGCTCGACCACGTCAATCCGTCGGAAGCCCATGCCGGGCGTGGTGTTGATGTCGAGCGGCGGCGACACAAGGTTGCCGTTGTCAATGTCGTTACGCACCAAGTAGCCGCCGACGTTTCTAAACCGCGCCACGACGCTGACCGTGCCGCACGACGTAATCCGGTAAAGCTCAACGATATGACCACCGTCGGCGACGGTCGTGCCAGTGGACGGCACCCCTACGTCACCGCCGATTAGGAGATCACCGTTGGGCAGCAGTGCGGAAGCGTAGAACTGTGTCGGGCCGGCGGCGACAAACGACGGCAAGCCGGCGGCGTTCGGCGGGTTGTAAGCTGTGTTAAACGTAGCCCGGAGCTTTTCAGCTTGCGCGTTGAGGAAAGCGCCGCCGAAGAGCGCACCGTTCGTCGCATTCGGCGCAATCGCCCGGACAACGGCCGGATTCGCCGGGAAGAACGGTGAAGCGGTATTCAGACCGGCGCTAATCACACCAGTTGTCGGGCTCATCGCCACATCGGCAAAGGCTGTCGCCGTCTCCTGACCGCCGACGTGCAAAACAGCAAAAGGCGGCGGCTGCGTGAAAGGAGGACCGACCGTGAAAGCCAGCGCCCGGACCGGGTTCGGCACCGCAGCCGCCGGCGTAGGAACGAAAGCCAAATCAAGACCAAAAGCCGTGAACTTGGCCACTCGCGTACGAGCCTGCTGGTTAAACAACGAAAACTCGCCACCGGCGAAAATTTGTGAAGCGGTGCCGGGCGGTGGCTCAGCTACGGCAAGGGCATTGACCGGTGCGTTTGCGCCGCCGCCGGTCGTCGGGAAGAAAAAGTCCACCTGACCGTTCGGGTCATACAGCGCAATGTTGCCGACGTTCTGCGACGTGCCGCCGGTGGCTTGTGTAAACGAGCCACCCACCACAACACCGGGAACGCCGATGCCGAACAGGTTGGCGGCGTACTTGATGGCGCGCACCGGGCCGGCGACCGAGGTTGGAAACGCCGGCGGAACAACCGCAGCAGGGTTCCAAAAAGCGGTTGGGTCAAGCGCCCCAGTCGGCAACAAACGCGTAAAGTTGAGACGCCCGCCAATTGTACCGCCGTTGAGGCCGACGTAAATGTTATCCGCCGGATCCACTTCGAGCGCCAGCACCTCGGCGGTCGGCACCGGCGGGTTGAATCCAACGTCAAGCGCACCGGTGGGCAGCAAACGCAGCAGGCGCGAACGGTTCGGCGGACCGGGAATGAGAAACGCGCCGCCAACCACGATGCGGTCCAGCGAGTCAACCGCCAAAGCGTTGATTGGCCCGGGGAAGAATAGCGTTGTGAAGGTTGTGTCGATTGAGCCGGTCGGATTCAACCGCAGGATATTGCGGTACGTGATGTTTGTCCCCGGCACACGGTAGGCAAAATCGCCCGCGACGATGAACTTATTGGCATTCACGCCAATGCGCTGAACGGCAATCGCTCGAACTTCACCCGGTGCCGGGATGATGTTGCCGATTCTCTCCAGCATCGCGGCGAGGGAGCCATCGATCGTATTGAAATTCGGCGGGCCGCTGTAACCAAACGAGCGGTCGGTGTTACCGGGACCGGCGCCGAGACCGGCAACGGCCGGCGGACCCGACGGACCCGGGCAGTCTCCCTGACCAAACGCGGTCCCGCCTGCGCCAAAGCACAGGATGACCGCCCAGGCAAGCAGCCATCGGAATGATGACAGCCGGACATGACGATGAGAGATCATTGTGTCCTCCTCAAGAAACTTCTGCTAGCTGACAAACGAATGCGGGCGGGAAAATACCACGTCGCAAGCGCCTGTCAACCAAACGGTTTGCTGCAATACCAGTTTGAAATCGTGTGTTCGTAACAACTGGCATGTAAACTTTTGCCGACGCTAGCGTTTTCGACTTTGGCAAGTCAAGCCGAACGCCGTGCTGATCGCGTGGCCACTTCGGAGCGTCATGCCCTCTTCGCCGGACTCATACGGCCTCTCACCTCCTCGAAGATTTCTACCCCGTGATCAGCAATCGGACGGAAGCCGTCACTCGCGCGCAAAGGACGCAGCGAGCGCCGTCGCCGACCGGCGGTTCGATGAATGAAAACACCCGCCTCCGCCCATGCCTGCCATATGTCGCCCGCAGCCGGCCTACAGAGAAGGGTGTGACGCCTTGGAAATCTGACACGCCCCAGCCAAGGCCTGCGACAAAAGCCGGACAGGCACAGTAAGACCTTGCCCTGACCGTACCAGTTGGGCGTAAGATTTTGATCCGCCTTGTGCCGAGTTGGTAAAGAACTGCCTGAAAGATAAGAGGCAGAAAGCACAGGTAAGATGCCACAATATACAGCCTTGAGCAAGCGCTGGGCGAGTTACAACCTGGTTTGACCTAACCTGGTTGCACCACACGTGAAGCGCCGCCTATCGAAAAAAATATGGAGACGCTGTTGCACGATTTTTTCAAGATGACTCTGCCGCCCACTATATGCAGGCTCAGTGGGGTTGTCAAAGGGTTTCTCGTGAGGCGTTGCGTGGGCGTAATGCTTGGTGAGGGGGGTTCGTTGCAGTGAGGTTGCCTAACGTTCATTCCCCACCAACAGCCCGTGAAGTGGGCGACACGATGCCGGCCGCGTCTGTTGGACAGGCGGAAATCACGCCAAGTCGCCCGCCAGAACGGCGACTTCGCCCTGCGGACTGCCGACGGCGATGCGTCCCCCATCAGCGCGCCACGCCAAAACCGACACCCCGCCGGCCGGTTCGTACCGACCGGACGGCGACGCTGGACGCCCCGGCTTCTCCGGCGGACGCCACAGCAACAACCCATCCTCGCCACCTGAGGCCAACACCTTCCCATCCGCACGATAGGCCAGCGCCGTCACCAGCCCGGCGTGACTTTCCAACACCACCGGCGTTGAGCCGGCCGGCCCGCGCCCGGAGAAATCCCAGATGGTCACAGCCGTCCCGCCGCCCGTCGCCAGAAATCGCCCGCGCGGATGCCAAGCCAACTCGCGGACCTTCGTCTGGTAGCCCGACATCATCAAGTCTTCGCCGGTTGCAGTGTCCCAGACGTGCACCGTAGCGTCCTGATCACCGACAATCAGATATTTACCGTCCGGCCGCCACGCCGCTGCCAAATGCGATCCCTTCCACGCGAAAACCTCGGCCGGAACATCCGCACCCGGCACCCAAACCGTCAACAAGCCATAACTTGCCGTCACCAGTGCGCGCCGCGTCGGATGCCACCGGATGTCGGCAATCGTACTCGTATGGCGCGTGTGTTCGCTGACCAGTTCGCCAGTCGGCGTCCAAAAGCGCAGCGCCTTGCCGGCCGCCGACGCCAGAAGGAGGGGCTGACCGTCGGCGTACACCGGACTCCACGCCACGCGCTCCACCCAACTCGCCCCGGCCGGCAAATCGGCGACCTGCTCGCCGGTCGTCGCCTTCCACAGCCTTACACGCCCGTCCTGCCCGCCCGTCGCCAACAACGCGCCGTCGAGCGCGCCGTCCAGCGTCATGCCGCCCACCCGGTGCGCGACTTGCGTCCAGCGGACGACGCCGGAAGCCGCGTCAAAGACCGTGAGCGTCCCGGCGGCGGACAGCGCCGCCAACTGCGCCCCATCCGGCGACCAATGCAGCGCCATTACGTGATCGTCAAGCGTCGCCCGCCAAAACGGGTCTAGTTGCCGAGTCGCGCTTTTCAAAAACTCAGTGATTGATGGCAACGGCATAAGTAACGCTCCTGCCGCCTTCAACCGCAAAGGAGGCGGAAAACCGTAGAGACGTTCATTCTCCAGCCAGCCTAAGGTATTAGGTTGGGAAAGGAGAGCGCCGACACAGGGCATCACAGTTAGGTTCGGCGCAGCCTCCGCCCAACTGAAGCATTGCCTTACCTGGATCGCGCCAAAGGTTGGCGGCGGCGCTCAACGCCGGTTGGCGGGTCAGTTCGCTAGAGGTCGTTCTCGGAAAGCGTGCTAATTCACCAAACACGCCCGAAAGCTTGCCTCCAGCGCCGCACGGTCGAGGTTGCGCCCAATAAACACCAGTGCATTGTGGCGCGGCTCCGTCCCCCACTCCCGATCCGGACGACCTTCAAACATCATGTGTACGCCCTGAAACACAAACCGGCGCGGATCGCCTGAAATGCTCAAGATACCCTTCATCCGAAAAATGTCCGGCCCCTTGTTTTGAAGTAAGTCGCCCAACCACGCATTGAGTTTCTTCGGGTCAAGGTCGCCCGGTGTCGTGATCCCAACCGACGACACTTCATCATCGTGTTCGTGATCAGGCTTGTACGCCCGGCTCGTCGTCGGCGTCACCACGACGCCGTCACGCCGGAGCACCGCCGCAAACTCATCGGGCTGATGCTGTGTAAAGAGCGCGTACCGCCCATCGCTTTCAATCTCAAACACAAAAACCGTCGGCCCATCCGCTTCCAAGCACAACCGCCGCAACCGCTCGCTGGGCGTGATGACGCCGCCCGCCGTCACGCGGTCGGGGTCGTCGGAAAACACGACAATGGCTCGGTCGGCCGTCGCCGCCAAACCGTCTGCCGCGCCGTCGGGGACGGGCAACAACGCGGCGTCCATCGCCGGGTTAGGCCCCAGCTGCATCACAAACTCGTACCGCCCGGCCGCCAACTCGTACACGCCGCCATACTCAAACGGATGCTCCGGCTCTAAAAACTGCGGGTCTACCGCCAGCGCCCGGTTCAAATCAAACGCGCCAATGTCAAGTAAGGCGTCCACCGGGGCGTTCGATTGCTGCGTACGCAGAATTTTCGCCGTGGCGTTCATCGCGCGAATGCGCTGCTCCAGCCGATCCAGCGTCTCAGGGTCAACCAGATCGGTCTTGTTGATCAAAATCACGTCGCCAAAAGCAATCTGCTCCTTGACTTCATGGCTGTCGAGGTGTTCCCAGACGTGCTTGGCGTCCACGACCGTCACGATGCCGTCCAAGCGCGTTTTGCTCCGCACTTCGTCGTCTACGAAGAACGTCTGCGCCACCGGACCCGGATCAGCCATCCCGGTCGTCTCGACCAAGATGTAGTCAAACTTGTCCTTGCGCTTCATCAGGTTGCCAAGAATCCGAATGAGATCGCCCCGGACGGTGCAGCAAATGCACCCGTTGTTCATCTCGAAAATTTCCTCTTCGGCGTTAATGACCAGCTCGTTGTCCACGCCGACTTCGCCGAACTCATTCTCAATGACGGCGATGCGCTTACCATGCTGTTCGCTCAACAAACGGTTGAGCAGCGTGGTCTTCCCCGCCCCCAGAAAGCCCGTCAACACCGTCACTGGCACGCGCTGCGCGGCAGCTCCCGACGACATACCTCACACCTCGTTCGTCCAGAATGTTTTGCTCAAACCGAAGAATCAGGAACGTCCGGCTTTCGCGCCCGTTCCCATATCGAGTAGATTGCGTTGCGGCTCGACTGTAGTTAGGAATCCTCCTAGCCGCAACCGCCGCTGGCGTTAGGCGGCGGTTTCAGAAACCACCATGCTCAACTTGCGCAACCTTCGATTGGAGTATCCTAGCCCCGGCGGCGAACCGCCTGTGCGCGTGCTTGACATACCGACTTGGACGGTCGCCGCCGGTGAGCAGGTCGCGCTGGTCGGCGCAAGCGGTTCTGGTAAAACCACCCTACTCAATGTTATCGCCGGCCTTGTCACGCCGGATGAAGGCGAAGTCCGCCTTGACGACACCGACATTACGCGCCTGGACGAAGTTCGGCGCGATCGCTTCCGTGCCGCGCACATCGGCTACGTGTTTCAGAACATCCATCTGCTGCCAGCCTTTACGGCGCTCGAAAACGTGGCGCTGGGGATGAAGTTTGCCGACAACCGCGCCGGCGCGACCTACGCCCAGGCCCTGCTTGACAAAGTCGGGCTGCGAGAACGCGCACGGTATTTTCCACGCCAGCTTTCCGCCGGACAGCAGCAGCGCGTCGGCGTGGCGCGCGCACTGGCGAATCGCCCGAAGTTGGTATTGGCGGATGAGCCGACCAGCGCGCTCGACGCCCGCAACCGCGACGCCGTACTGGACTTGATGCAAAAACTTTGCGCGGAAATCGGCGCGGCGCTTATCGTTGTTACGCACGATGAAGCCGTTGCACGGCGTTTCCCGACCGTTCTGCGCCTTTCCGACATCAACCGCGCCAACTAACATCCATTATCGCGTCAACCAAGCGTGGCGACCAAGACCGGCTATGCAAACACTCACGGTCATCTATCGCAACCTGCGTCAACGTTGGCTTTCAACCTGCCTGACGGCGCTCTCTATCGCGCTAGGCGTGGCGCTGGTGACCGCGATTACGGCGCTGCGCCAGCAGGCGCAGGCGAACTTTGACAACGTGGCGGCGTCCTATGAACTGGTCGTCGGCGCGAAGGGATCGCCGCTCCAGCTCGTACTCAACACAGTGTTCCACCTTGACGTACCGGTGGGCAACATCCCCTACGCCTACTATCGCCAGCTCAAAGCCGACGACCGCGTCGCCTACGCCGTGCCACTGGCGCTGGGCGACAACTACCGGGGCTTCCGGCTGGTCGGCACCGAGCCGGAGTATTTCAACCTCGTCAAGCTCAAGGATGGGCAGCCGGTCGCTGTCGCGCAGGGACGACCGTTTGCGGCGGATTATGAAGCCGTGATCGGGAGCGTCGTTGCGCGCGAAACAAAACTTGGACTGGGACAAACCTTCGTCGCACGACACGGGGTGGAAGACACCGTCGCCGCCGAAGAACACGAAGAAGCGCCGTTTACAGTCGTAGGCATTCTGCGCGAAACCGGCACGCCGCTTGACCGCGTGATTTTCATTTCACTCGGCAGCGTGGATGAAATCCACCGCGACAGCACCAATACCAGCCAAAAGAGTCAAAAGTTGCTCGACCAACTCAACGCGCTGGGCGCAGACCCGGAATCGTCCCTAACACCGGAGGCCAAGGAGGACGACCATAGCCACCGCCACGGTCATCGCCACGGCCGTAAGCCGTCAGCCGCCATGCCGACCGAAGCGCCAGCCGCACCGGCGCAACCCGCCTCACAAGCAGCTGCGCCCGCCGGTGAGATTGCCGAAGTGACCTCGGTCATCGTCAAGCTGCGCTCGCCCGGTTACTTGTTCCTCATGCAGCGGGAAATCAACAAGGGCAAGGACGCGCAGGCGGCGCTGCCGGGCGTTGAGGTGCAAAAGCTGTTCGCTATCGTAGGGACGGTTGATCGGGCGCTGTTGCTTGTCTCGCTGCTCGTGGTGGTCGTCGCGGCCGTGTCGGTGTTGGTGGCGATTTACAACTCACTGGCGGAGCGGCGGCGCGAAATCGCAGTGCTGAGGGCGCTCGGTGCACGCCGCCGGACGATTTTTGCGTGGCTGCTGTGGGAAGCCGCCGCGACGGCCGCGCTAGGCGGGCTGGTTGGGGTCCTGCTCGGCCACGCGCTGCTGGCGACGGCCGGGGTGACGCTCAAGTTCCTAAGCGGTCTGCCGCTCGCGCCGTGGACGTGGACGCGCCTAGAACTCGGACCGGGCTGGCTGAAGACGTACGTCCCGTTTGAGGCGGTCGTTGTCATTGGTACGCTGCTGCTTGGGGCGCTAATGGGGCTGCTGCCGGCGGCGCTGGCTTACCGGACAAACGTCGCCCGCCATCTCAGTGAATGACCAAGGACGACCAACTTCGATGAACCAGCGCGAACGCGAACAAGCCGTCGCCGCCATGGCCGGACAGCGTATCCTTGTTCTCGGCGATGTCATGCTGGACGAATTTTTCTGGGGACGCGCTCACCGCATCGCTCCGGAAGCGCCAGTGCCCGTCGTTGAGATCGAACGCGAAAGTTACGCGCTGGGCGGCGCAGCCAACGTCGCCGCCAACATCCGCGCACTGGGCGGCGTGCCGTTTGTCATAGGCGTCATCGGCGATGACCCCGCCGCCGAACACTTGCGTGACGCCATGCTGCGGTGGCATCTGGAATGGCACGGACTCGTCACGGACGCCGCCCGGCCAACGACGCGCAAAACGCGCGTGATGGTCAACGCCCACCAGATGGCCCGCTTTGACCGCGAATCCCGACACCCAATTCCCGAACCCATTGAAACCGCCGTCATCGCCAAGATTGACGCTTGGCTGCCTCACG
The DNA here is from genome assembly GCA_025057975.1 of Chloracidobacterium sp. Lineage (NCBI taxonomy): Bacteria > Pseudomonadati > Acidobacteriota > Blastocatellia > Chloracidobacteriales > Chloracidobacteriaceae > Chloracidobacterium > Chloracidobacterium sp. The sequence goes on along the minus strand of JANWUV010000017.1, from coordinate 41,844 downwards.
TCGCGGCAGTCGCTGTTTCCGATTACGACAAGGGTGTTCTTACGCCGCGCGTCCTGCGTCACACCCTCATGGCGGCGCGCTCACAGGGACTGCCGGTGGCGCTCGACCCAAAACCGGCGCGATTCGCCCACTATCAGCCTGTCACCGTTGTCACCCCGAACCTCCACGAAGCTGCTCTCATCGCCCAGACGCCAATCTCCGACGATGCGACGCTCAGTGATGTTTGCCGCCGCCTGTCAGCAATGCTCGGCGACGCCCACGTTTTGGTCACGCGCGGCGAAGCTGGTATGACGCTCTATGAAGCGACCGGCCGCCTGCGCCATCTTCCAGCTGTTGCCCGTGAGGTCTACGATGTGACCGGCGCAGGCGACACCGTCCTCGCTGTTCTGACACTCGGCATGAGCATAGGGCTGCCGCTGCATCAAGCCGCCGAACTGGCTAACCGTGCCGCCGGCGTCGTGGTTGGTAAGCTGGGCACCGCAACCGCCCGCCCTGAAGAACTTGTCGCTGGACAGGTCCTAACGGTGCGTTGACCGGTTACATGCGGCTTTGTTATGGTTCGCACACTTCGGCGGCGGCCCGCCACCGGAATGACCGGTTGCCTAATCCCCCCTCCGGTCGGGTTGCGTGGCGCGGCGTAGCGGCGTTCAGTCACAAGGACTATATTTCTTTACTCTCCATAAAGGAGCAGACATGGCGCACGAGGATTTTGTCAAAGGTCTGGAGGGCGTGTTGGCGGCCCAGTCATCCATTTGCTTCATTGACGGCGCGGCCGGTCGCCTGACGTACCGTGGGATTGATATTCAAGAACTAGCCGAGCATTCAACGTTTGAAGAAACGGCCTACTTTCTCCTCTTCGGCCACCTCCCCAAACAATCGGAACTGGACGCTTTTACCAAGCAGTTGCAGACGGAGCGCGGCGTTCCGAAGGAAATCTACACGCTGCTGCGGACCATGCCGCCGACGGCGACGCCGATGGAAGTGCTCCGTACGGCGACTTCGGCCCTTTCAGCGTATGACCCGGACGGCCATGACAACAGCGACGAAGCCACTGTCCGCAAAGCCATCCGGCTCATCGCCCAGATGACAACGCTGACCACCGCCTATGACCGGATTCGACGCGGCCTTGAACCCGTCCCGCCGGATCCGTCCCTGACGATGGCGGAAAGTTTTCTACACGGGTTGACTGGGGAGAAGCCGCATCCGTCGAGCGCGCGCGTGTTTGACGTATGCCTCATCCTGCATGCCGACCACGAACTGAACGCCTCGACATTTGCGGCGCGCGTGATTGCTTCGACGCTTTCCGACATTCACGCCGCCATTACGGGCGCCATCGGCGCGCTGGCTGGGTCACTTCATGGCGGCGCGAATCAGCGCGTTCTCGAAATGCTGCTTGAAATCGGCGAACTCGACCGGGTTGAAGCTTACATAGACAACCTTTTTGCCAACAAGAAGAAGGTCATGGGCTTCGGCCACCGCGTCTATCGGACAATGGACCCACGCGCGACCGTGCTGCGCAAGTTCGCTAAGCAGCTTGGTGAAGATATCGGCAACACCAAATGGTACGAAATGGCTGAACGCATCGAGCAGCTGGTTTTCGCCCGCAAGAAGCTATACCCGAATGTGGACTTCTTCTCGGCTCCGGTCTTCTACACGCTCAACATTCCAGTGGACTTGTTTACACCGATTTTCGCGTGCAGCCGGATTTCAGGGTGGGTCGCTCACACGATTGAGCAGTTCCGTGACAACCGTCTCATCCGGCCGCTGGCGCTCTACACCGGCGCGGAGAAGGCGACGTACATTCCGATATCTCAGCGATAGGTTGCGCGAACGGGAATGCGCCTGCCATGCCGGGCCTCTCTGCGGCGACGCTCGCCTTGGTTGAGTTTCTCAACGCCCACTATGATCGCTACGCCGTCCGTGGGGTAACGCCCCGCTTGACGGCGCAGGAACTCGCCGCACACCTCGCCGCTTTTGCGGCTCAGGACAAACGCATCAAGGTGGAGGTCGCTGGTCAATCGGCCGCCGGTCGTCCCATTCACCGTGTGATGTTTGGGGAGGGCCGGCGGCGTGTCCTGATGTGGACGCAAATGCACGGCGACGAACCGACCGCAACCTTGGCGACGCTTGACCTGCTGGCGGCGCTGACGACCTTCGACCAACACGCCGGCCTCACAACCATCCTCAAAGAGGTACAGGTCTGCATTATCCCGATGCTCAATCCGGATGGCGCTGCGGCCTTCCAGCGGCGGACGGCGCAGGGGCTTGACCTAAACCGCGACGCACGTTGCCTTCGGACGCCGGAGGCGCGCATTCTCAAGCGGACGCATGACGATTTCGTCCCAGATTACGCTTTCAATCTCCACGATCAAAATCCCCGCTACACTGTCGGCGACAGCCGCCGGTTGACGGCGATGGCCTTTCTGGCGCCGGCGCACGACGCTTCAGGGAAGGACAATGTCACACGCCGCCGCGCCAAGCGATTGGCGGCGACGCTGGTGCATCTGCTGACGCCTTACATCGCCGGCCACATGGCGCGCTTCGATGACACGTATGAGCCGCGCAGTTTCGGCGACGCCATGCAGGGCTGGGGCACAAGCGTCGTCTTGGTCGAATCCGGCGGCTGGCGTGATGACCCGGAAAAGAACTTCTTGCGCAAGCTCAACGCCGTGATGCTGCTGGGCGCGCTCCATGCCATTGCCGGCGACGAATGTGAAGAAGTCGAAGTGTCCGCCTACGAGGCGTTGCCCGGCAATACCGAACACTTCTACGATCTCATTTTTGAGTCCGCCACGCTCGACTTCGGTTCCGGCGTACCGCCGGTTGTCGCCGACATCGCCGTCAACGTCCTCGATAGCTGGCGGCAGCCGCATGTGGACGCCGTTCGCGGGCGGGTGATGGATGTCGGTGACTTACGTGATTACGAAGCCGGTGAACGGTGGTCGCTGGCCGGCCGGAGCGTCAGCGGGGAAGAGGTCCGTATTGAGGCGGAAATTGACGTGGATGCGCTCCGTGCGCTGGCTCAACCTATTGAGCTGGCGTAAGGCGCTTCGCCATGCCCCTCTAGGGCGTTTTCCGCACAAACTAGCCATGCTCCGGCGTAATGCCGCTCCAACGGCATATCACGCCAGTGAGCGCACTATGCGCCGCCGGACAACATAAACCGCCGCAGGACGGTGTAGCGCGGGCCGTCAGGTCGCAAGTCGCTGCGATAGAGCACCAGCGCGTCCGCCCGCCACCGAGTCAGCGCCGGCGCTATCTCTAACCGGACGCCGGACGGCCATGTCGGGCGCGTCCTTCCCAAGGTGATGTGACCACGGAACGGCTTGTCGGCGGCGGCTAGCCCGACGGACTGCGCAGTGGTCTCGGCCAGCGTCGCCAACGCCGTCAATCCTGATGTCGCAGCGACCAAACAGGCGATGGTTCGTGGCTGCTGCGCCGAGGGGAAAAAGCGCGGCTCGGTCATGTTCAGTTCCAATGGGCCCGGCGCGTCCGGTCGCCCAAGAGCAGCCTCTAGTCGCTCCGTTAGCGCCGCATCAACGGCGGCGTCAATGTCGCCAAGGAAGCGGATCGTCATGTGCAAATTCGCCTCAGCCGTCCATTTCACGTGACGCGCCCATGGCGCTTCCAACAGACGCCGCCGATAGCGACATAAAACTTCGTGCGCATCCGCATCGGGATTCAAGGCCAAAAACGCCCGCATTCGGCAACCTCACATAAAACGACGTTTTTCTATCCGCGCAACCCCGCCGCTCGTCCCCACAAACACGGCGTCCGGCCGGACGGCGATTGCCGTAACATTGGCGGACGGCAGGCCGTCCCGCCAGACGCGCCATCGGTCGCTTCGCAGGTCGTAAACGAGCAAACCACGATCCAACGTCCCGACGTAAAGCCGCTCGCCGTCCGTCGCCATAGCGTTGAGGTTGATCTCAACGCCCTTGGTTTCCGGGAAACGCCGGATGTCACCCGCTGGACGCATGGCGCAGACGCCGCCGCCGTATGTGCCGATATACAGCGTGTCCTCCACGGCCAGCAGTGCATTGATCCAATTCGCCGGCAAGTCGCTGTTGTCCGTCCGCCACGTACGCGCTACGCGCAACCCATCCAGTTCCGCCAAACCGCCGAGCGTGCCGACGTACAGCTTGCCGTTGAGCATTTCACAGCAGTACAGATAGTTGCTCGGCAGGCCGTGAAACGCCGTCAAGCTGCGTCCGACGCCGTCCCGCCAAATTGTCAGGCCTTTCGCCGTCGCCACGGCCAGCGCCTGCGCAGTAACGCCATTTTCTAGCGGCCGGACATGGGAAACGGCGTCGCCAATCAACGCGGCCGATTTTGCGTCGTAGCGCCGCACCACCTTCCCCGCCGCATCAAACGCCACAAGCCCGCCGGAGGTCGCCGCCAGCATCGGCGACAGCCGCGAGGTTGCGCACAGGTGGTTGATTTCCCGTACGGTTTCATCCTGGATGTGACGCAGCAGATCGCCAGTGTCGGGATCGAGAATGTCCAACCCATTCTCGAACGTTCCCACCCACAAACGTCCCGTCGCATCAAACGCTAGACTGGTGACATTGCCAGAGGTCAGCCGCCCTTCCGCCGGATTCGGACGATCAAATCGCCGCCATTCGAAGCCACTGTCGCCCTTGGAACGTACGGCATAAACGCCGCTCTGTGTCAGCGCCAGCAGTCGCTCACCGACCACCGCCAGCCGAACCTGACGGTGCGCTGCGTCTGACCCGGCCTGTACCGGCGATAACTGCGCAGCGCGCAATGCGGCCTGACTCATTGGCCGCACTTCCACAATGCCACCGACGACCAAACCGGCGTAAAGTTTGCCGTCGTACACAGCGAGCGAACGAATGTTGGGCTGGCGCGAAACCGGTTGAAGCTGTTCGTCTTGCGTCAGACGCACCACACCGGCGTCCGTCGCCACATACAAGCTTTCGTCACGCCAAGCGAAAGCTGTGACGTGCGGCGACGGCAGCCCGCCGGACGGCGGCACATGCTTGAGTTCACCGTCGCGCCAGATAAAAAGGCCGTGCGCCAGCGTTCCGATGAACAGGCGCGTCCCGACAGCGTACAGCGCCGTGACGCCGGTGATAGGTGTTGCACGTGGCGGCTGAAAGCGCTGCCCGAACTGCGCGCCGTCATAGTCGTACAGCCCACCGTCGAGCATCCCAATCACCAATACGTCCGGCGTCGCCAACAAGCTGCTCACATGAACAGCTGCCGGTTTGCGGAATTCGTGCTGAATGAACCGCACGCCGTCATACTCAACGAGGCCGGCTGTGCGCGTCCCGATAAACAGTCGGTCCCGGAAGACGGCGAGTGTAGTGAGATCGTTGTCTGGCAAGCCGTCGGCGGTCGTCAGGTGACGCAGCGGCGCACCGTCAGTATCCAGCACCGCCAAGCCGCCGCTCGTCGCCGCGTAGAGCTGACCGCGAAACTCCGTGAGCGCCTCAACGTGCGCCGCATCCAACCAAAGCGTCACTCCCGCCATATCTGGCGGGGCCAGCGGCGTTGAACGTGTTTCCAGCCGTCCGGCGGCTTCGGCCGCCAGCCGCACTTCCTGCGCTGCGCGCCATGTTGACCACCAAAACCACCCGCCGACAGCGACGATGAAAAAGCTGACCAAACTGAGTACAATAAAACGTGTACGCAGCGGCATGATGCGTTTCACAGGCGGTCGCTTGCGTTTGAAGGCGGGGCGTAATACAGTTGCGGCCTCGCCGTTTCACAAAACTTTGCCATCGTCCCTGCTGTTCGTGTTCCGTCTCGGTCTTGACGACAGCCGCGACAGGTTTCGCGGCTTTGAACCACAAGGAGAATACCCCTATGAGCCTTTCTACGTTGGAGTCGCTCAAACAACAGTTGTTCCAGACGCATCCGGAATACCGGAGTTTAGTCCGTGAACATCAACGCGCCGACGCTCGCCTCCAAGAAATTCTGGCGTTGCCCCACCCGCGGCCGGATGAACTCGAAGAGTCCGCGCTGCTCAAACGCCGCAAGCTTTATCTCAAAGACCGGATGGAGGAAATCATACGCCAGCATCAAGTCAGGGCAACGGTGTGAACACGCTTTGATACCCTAGACCGGCGCGTTGCGCCATGGATGAAGCGCCGTTTCCCGGCAGGGGGCGGCGCTTCGTCGCTTTCGGTCGGTTGTGTGATAGGGTGTGACGGCCACTAAGGCGACGCCTTCAATGCTGCTTAGCGGGACACTTTTTAGACAGGCGACATCACGATGACCGCGCCACGACGGGAGCGTATTCGGTTGCCAAAACTGCGAGCGGCGGACTTCCAACATCCGCTTGACATAGCAGCGCTTGAGGCCGTCAAGCAAGCGCGCGGGCTGGATTTTATCGTTCGCAAACTCAACGAGTACGGTTGGGAACGCTGGTTTCGCGTCACGAACGTCGCCGACAACGTGCGCGTCACGCCGCGTCAGTGCAAGCGCATTCATGACCTGCTGCGCGAAGCCTGCGCGATTTTAGCTGTTCCTGAGCCAGAGCTTTATTTGGACCAGGACCCGATTGTGAACGCCTACACCTTTGGGACGGAGCGGCCGTTCATCGTACTTCAGTCGGGCTTGGTGGATTTCCTCTCTGAAGACGAACTGCTCGGCGTCATCGCGCACGAACTGGGGCACATCAAATGCGGTCATGTGCTTTACAAGATGATGGCGACCTTCCTTTCGGTCATCATCGAGCGAATCGGCGAGGCTACATTCGGTCTCGGCGCAGTGGTTGGTTCAGGGTTGCTGCTGGCGCTGTATGAGTGGGATCGCAAGGCGGAGTTGTCATGCGACCGCGCCGGGTTGCTGGTCGTGCAGGATGTTGAGACGTACCTGACATTGCTTCTCAAGCTGGCCGGCGGAAGCCGGGCGGTGTTTGACCAACTTAACACAGAGGAATTTTTGCGGCAGGCGGAAGAGTACGAAGAACTTGACCGCGACCTGCTCAGCCGGGTCTATAAGTTCCTCCAAGTTTACCGGCGGACGCATTCGTTTCCCGCCGTCCGAGCCAGGGAGATCAAACAGTGGGCTGAAACGGGCGCGTATAAGTCCCTGCTTGACGGCAGCTATTGGATGCGGCCGGCAGTGACCGACGAACCGCCTAGCCGGCGTGGAACGACGGCGGCCGAGGCGGCAGGTTCTGTCGTCCTGCCGGTGTGTCCAGCTTGTGGCGCGGGCCAAGTGGACGCTCATGCACGGTTTTGCTACCAGTGTGGGCATCCGCTGGATCGTCCGGCACCGCCGAAACTCGACACCCGGTTGCGCTGCCCCAACTGCGACGCTCCTATCCTCAAAAGCGACGTGTTCTGCCCGTCGTGCGGGCTGAATACCCAGCTTGGATAAGGAACAATGCTCGCCAAACGCATCATCCCGTGCCTTGATGTGGACGCCGGGCGGGTCGTCAAGGGTGTTCGCTTCCAGGACCTCGTGGACGCGGGCGATCCGGTTGAGCAGGCGCGGCGCTACGACGCCGAAGGCGCGGATGAACTGGTGTTTCTCGACATCACGGCGTCGTCCGACCGCCGCGCGATTGTGACGCGCATGGTGCGCGCCGTCGCGGATGAGGTGTTTATTCCCTTCACTGTCGGCGGCGGCGTCCGCACAGTTGACGACATGCACGCCATTCTTCTTGCCGGGGCTGACAAGGTTTCCGTCAACACCGCCGCCTTCGAGCGCCCTGAGCTAATCGCCGAAGGCGCGCAGAGGTTCGGCAGCCAGTGCATCGTTGTAGCGATTGACGCACGGCGCGTTCCGGGCGTACAGCCCCCGCGGTGGGAAGTCTTCTTGCACGGTGGGCGTACGCCGACGGGCAAAGACGCCGTCGCTTGGGCGATGGAGGCTGAACAGCTTGGCGCGGGCGAAATCCTGTTGACGAGTATGGATCGCGACGGCACGCAGGACGGCTATGACCTTGAACTTACGGCGCGTGTTGCGGAAGCGGTTTCAATTCCAGTCATTGCGTCGGGCGGCGTTGGGACGCTCGAACACCTGTACGAAGGTCTAACGGTCGGGCGGGCGAGCGCAGCGCTGGCGGCTTCGATTTTCCACTTCGGACGACATACGATTAGCGAGGCGAAAGCGTACCTTCACTCACGCGGCGTCTGTGTCCGACAGGTATAAAAGCCAACGCTTGAGAGGGAACAGCGGCCTACCTTTGAGCCGTAGGCCTAAGCGGGTAGTGCACCCAGCTTTTTTATTGCGCGTTCCACCTCCGGTTCGAGCCATTCGGACGTCTGAAAGCGCGGGTACACTGCCAAGCGCGGACGCAGCACGAAGCCCCACGCGGCAAGTTCGGCGGCGTAACGCTGCGGCGCAAGCCATGGTTCGTCGGGGTTGACGTGATCCCGTTCCGGTGAAATCCCACCGAAATCGCGCGCCCCGGCTAGTAGCAATTGCCGCCGGCCATCGGCGTCCGCAACTAGATTCGGAGGAATCTGAACGACGACTTCATCCGGCAGGATGGCGCGCGCCAACCGTACGGCGGCGACCAGGGTTGGCAGGTCGGGTCCAACATCAGCCGCCATGGCTGTCCCCGGATGCGGCGTGAACGGCTGGATGATGACTTCCTGAATGTGACCATACCGTTGATGCAGCTGGGCGATGGTCTCCAGCGACCGCCGCCGGTCATGCCACGTTTCGCCGACGCCAATGAGCAGTCCGGTCGTGAACGGAATGCGCGCCCGTCCTGCCGCTTCCAGTGTCGCCAACCGCCGCTGCGGGTGCTTGTTCGGCGCACGTCGGTGGGCGCGCTTACGCAACAGCGCCGTACTCGTCGTCTCCAACATCATCCCCATCGAGGCGCATACCGAACGCAGGCGGCGCAACTCAGCCTCGGACTGATTGCCAATGTTGATGTGCGGCAGCAAGCCCCACTTCAGCGCCAACCGACACACGGCGATCAGGTAGTCATGATAATCCTGAAAGCCCCAGCGGCTGAGCTGCTCCCGAATAGCAGGAAAGCTCATGACGCCTTCGCCGCTCATAATCAGCGCCTCGCGGCAACCGGCGCGTGCGCCCCGCGCAAAGCAGGCTTCGGCGTCTGAAAGCGCAGCGAGCGGCGTTGGACGCGCAAAGGCGCAGTAACCGCAAGCAAAGACGCAGCTGTAAGTAGGAATGAACGTTATGCTGTGTGAGTAGGTCACAACCAACGCCGGCCGGTCAACGCCGGAGGGCGAATCAGCGGGTTTGTCCCAACAGGCCTCTCGATGGCGCTGGAAGCTCATGCCTTGCATCTTGGTACGTCGCGCGTATGCTGAAATCAAAACCGACATTCTCGCCGTCGCTGCGGAATCGCAGGATGGCTGCAACGGGAGGAACGCCTATTTCCAAGGTCGAAGGTAACACACAGGGACTCAAATCCAGTCAGCTCAAGCGACTTGAACGGCTCTTGAGCCGCCGTGTTCCGCCCCGCGACATCATTACCCCGGAACTAGCGCGGCAGATGACGGAGCTTTCCGCCGAAATCCGGCGACAAGTCGGGGTTTTGATTAGTCGGTCGGGCGAAGTGGCGCATGTCGTCGTCGGCGACGCCGGCGGCATCGTCATTCCCGACCTCAAACGTGTGCGCAGTGGGCAGGGACGTTTTCGCGGGCTACGCTGCTTGCATACTCAGCTTTCCGGCGACGGACTCACCCGCGACGACCTCAACGACCTCGCCCTGCTACGCCTCGACTTAATGGGCGTCATCAGCGTGGAGGATGACGGGCTGCCGGGTTGGCTTCACGCCGCACATCTTCTCCCTGCCTCCGCCGCTACTGACCCAAGCGGTGAACCTTGGGCGTATCTGGACAAGGTTCATCCCAGTCGGCTGCGTGTGGACTTCCTCGAACTCATTGAAAACCTTGAGGCCGAGTTCGCCCGCACCCGTAAACTCCGGGATGCACGTGACCTTCGTGATCGCGCTATGCTGGTCGTTGTAACAACCGGCCCGCTCGCCGACGCGGAAGCCGCCATGGACGAACTGGTTGAATTGGCTGAGTCCTGCGACCTTGTCGTGGTGGACAAGCTGATTCAGCGCCGCCGGGAACTCGATCCGAAAACGCTGCTCGGCAAAGGGAAGCTCCAAGAAGTCATCATTCGGAGTCTTCAGCATGCGGCGGACGTCCTGTTGTTTGATCGGGACCTGTCACCAACGCAGGTGCGCACCATTGAGGCGGCGACGGACCTGAAGATTCTTGACCGGACGCAGCTCATCCTTGACATCTTCGCCCAGCGCGCCCGTAGTCGTGAAGGCAAGGTGCAGGTCGAACTGGCGCAGCTCAAATACCTTTTACCGCGTCTTACCGGACGCGGCGCCGACATGTCACGGCTTGCCGGCGGCATTGGCGCGCGCGGCCCTGGCGAAACCAAGCTCGAAGTAGATCGGCGGCGTGCGCGTGACCGCATTGCCGATTTGGAAAAACTCATCGCCGCCCTCCGCAGCCAACGTCGGCTGCGCCGGGCGCAGCGCGAGCGGCGACAAATGCCCGTCGTTTCCATTGTGGGCTACACGAACGCTGGGAAATCCACGCTTCTCAATGCGTTGACCTCAAGTGAGGTCACGGCGGAACGCCGGATGTTTGCCACGCTTGACCCAACCAGTCGGCGGCTGCGACTGCCGCGCGACCGTGACATCATCATCAATGACACTGTCGGCTTCATCCGCGACCTGCCGCCGACGCTGCTGGCCGCCTTCAAAGCGACGCTAGAAGAAATCGAAACCTCTGACCTTCTGATTCATCTGGTGGACATCGCTGCCCCCGACTACGACCGTCGCATCGCAGTAGTCGAGGAGATTTTGGCGCAACTGGGGCTGTCCCACCTCCCGCGCCAACTTGTTTTCAATAAAGTGGACCTGCTCCCGCCCGACCAAGTTCAGACGCTCTGCGCTCGCTACCGGGCCATTCCGATTGCCGCCCGCGATCAGACAACCTTTGCGCCGCTGCTTCAATCCATAGACGCGATGCTTTTCGCTGAACAGCCGGGAACTCCCGCCGACGACCCACCGTCTTCTTGCTCTTGGCGGCCGGCATTCGGTGTCGAGGCTGTGGCTCTCCCCTAACCGGGCCTGCCGGTGACGCTGCAAAGTTTTGAATCGCAACCTTGTGTGAAGCGTTGCTTTTGAAATGGCTTTCCTTGATTGCAACCCCGGTTTGGTTATGATGCGCGACCTGTTCGGCGCTTCTCGGTATCGTTTACTGGTTTGAACCTGTTACCCGTGCTCCGTTTCATGCTCTGGCCCTTCACATCCTTGGCTGGTTGCATCTGTCGCCGGTGGGCCGCGCCGTTTTGGACGGCTCTGCTGCTGTGGAGCTTCGGCGGCGCTGCGCCTGTCTCAGCGCAAACTGGCGGTGACATCAGCGCCGCCGCCAGCCAGGACCCCCTCCAGCAACAACTCATTGAAGACGTTCAGTTTCGCGGCAACCGGCGCATCCCGACCGACACGCTGCGCCTGTACGTGACCATGAAGCCGGGCGACCTCTACAGCGCGGAGCAGGCCCAACGCGACTACCAAGCCGTTCTAGCACAAGGGTTTTTCGACCCCTTGCGTAGTAACGTTACGTTGGAGCCAGGCAACACCGGCGGCGTTATTGTCGTGTTCAACCTGACCGAATACCCAATTGTGCGGGACATCATCTACGAAGGCCTGAAATCTATTCAGGTCAGTGACGTGCTGACGCGCTTCAAGGAAAAGCGCATCTCAATCACCAAGGACTCGCCCTATGATCCGGTACAGGTCAAGCGCGCCGAGAGTGAACTCAAAACTATGCTTAGTGAGCGCGGCCGCCCCAACGCCGTCGTCACGGCTGAAATCGAGGATGTGTCAAAAACCTCTGTGGTGATCATCTTCAATGTGGATGAAGGCAATCGGGTGCGGGTCGCCAAAATCGAGTTTGAGGGCAATCAAGTCTTCTCCAGTCGGACGCTGCGGAAGCAGATGAAGTACACCAAGCCGTCGAGCTTTCTGACGCGCTTCACCTCGAAGGATGTGTATTCGCCGGAGAAGTTTGAAACCGACTTGCAGCTAGTAGCGCAGTTTCTGCGCGAAAAGGGCTACCTGCGTCCGACCATCGGGAAGCCGCGTATTGAGAACATCGGCAAGGTTGGCAGCGGCATTCCGCTGATTGGTCGGAAGGCTGAAGGCCTGCGGATTGTCGTCCCAATTGACGAAGGCATCCGCTACCGTTTCGGCGAGATCACAACGGAAGGCTCAACGATTTTCACGCCGGAACAAGTTTTGCTCATCTGCGGTATGCGTAAGGGTGACATCGCCAGCGCCAAGACCATTCGCGAAGGTGTTTACGAACGGCTCAAAAAAGCCTACGGTAGCCGTGGCTACATTCAGGCGGAGGTCAACGTCCAACCGACGTTTAAGCCGCCCGCCCCAGGCGAAACAGAAGGTGTGGCAGACTTCGTGATTTCGATTGACGAAGGATCGGTTTACACCATTGAGCAGATTGAGTTTACGGGCAACAACATCACGCGCGACAAGGTGCTGCGCCGTGAACTGCTTGTCAGTGAAGGTGAGCCCTACAACCAAGAGTTGATGGAGTACTCCATCCTGCTGCTCAACCAGCTTGGTTACTTTGACGAAATTAAGAAAGAAGACATTCAAACGACGACGGACGAACGGCGTAAGACCGTCAATATCGTCATCAAGGTCAAGGAGCGTGGACGGCAGCAGATTCAGTTTTCCGGCGGCGTTTCCGGCATCGGGGGGTCGTTTATCGGCTTCACCTACACCACGAACAATCTGTTTGGCTATGGGCAAAGCGTCGCCGTTGATGTTCAGGCTGGCAATCTCTTCCGCAACATCGCCTTGTCCTACAGCGATCCGTATTTCCTCGACCGGCGCATCGGCTTCGGCGTTTCGGTGTTTAGTCAACGCTTCCGTTATGCGAGCGGGATCAGCAGCGCGGCTATTGCCAGTGGCTTTTTCAACAGTTTCACTGGACTTGATGAGCGTAACCTGTTTACCCAAGACACAACCGGCGCGTCGCTGTCGTTTTCCGCGCCGCTGGCGGTGCTGACGAGCCGCTTTCCCAAGCTTGGCCGTGTATCCCGGATCGGGATCGCGTACAACTACAGCACCTCGCGGATCATTGACCCGCCCGTCAACCGGGACAATGACCCCAACAACGACATCATCGTAACTTTTGCCCAACCGGGCATCACCATCAGTTCACTGACGCCCTCGTTTGTGTACAACACGGTCAACAATCCGATTAATCCAACAAGCGGGCGTAATCTGACGTTGAGTCTGACGTGGTCGGGGCTGGGCGGACGAGTGAAAAACCTCGCGCCGCTGCTGGAGTACCGCGAGTTTCGTCCATTTCGCTTCCTTGGTCAGGGCATTGAGAAACCGGCAGTGTTCGGCATGCGGTTTCGCGCCGCGCACGTCAGTGCCTATGGGACGCCCTTCGACAGCAACTCACTTGCCTTCATCGGCGGCGTCCCCCAGTTCAACCGGTTTTACACGGGCGGCGAATTCGAGATTCGCGGCTATGGGATTCGCACCATCTCGCCGGTCGCGCCGATTGAAGACCGGCGGACGACAACCAACGTCCGGGTGGTGGACGCGCTAACTGGACAAGTGTTGCAACCGGGCTTGCAGGTCAGTCCAACGGTCATTCAGGAGTACACCTATACGGACAAGCTTTTCCCGCTGCCGCCGGGGTCGTTTCAGTTCATTCCGGTCGGCGGCGACTCACAGTTGCTTCTGAACATGGAGTACCGCATTCCGTTGGTCGGACCGCTTGCCGTGGCGCTGTTTGCCGACGCCGGTTCGGTGTTTAACATTCGTTCGCTGCGCGATCAGAGTGTCCGCGCGCGGGCGCTGCCGGCGACGCTAGGTTCAACGCCTGACTCGCCTGTGCCGGGACCGATTATTCTTCGTCCTGACGGGACGCGCCTAGACGGCACGCGCCCAGACGATCCAAATCCCAACGGGCCGCTGCCGGATGGGTTCCGCGTTGCGTTCGTCCAAGCCCTGCAGGCCACCCGCACACAGATTAGTCTCAGTCGGACGTTGGGCGGGATTGGGCGCAACTTTCGCGCCTCGGTCGGCGCGGAGCTGCAAGTCAACCTACCGGTGCTTCAAGTACCGTTCCGGCTGATTTTCGCGTACAACCCTGGCGCCAAAACCAATGTCTTTGATCCGCGCCAGCTTGGCATTGTTGAAGAACGCGGCGTCATTCGTTTCACCATTGGGCGGACATTCTAACCGTCCAGCGGCTTTTCGTGCGGCGCCGCTCGTATGCAGCGCCGTTTTATTGAGGTTGGTCAACTGCTATGCCCTTATTGACATACTGTGCGCTAGGTCTTTTGAGTCTGGCGGGCGGCGATTCGCCGTCCGCGCCGACCGTCGCCGCCGTGCCGACGACGCAGCAGCCCACCGCTGGACAGGCCGTCGGGCCGCGGATTGCCGTGGTCAACACGCAGGCCTTCGGCGAACTCATCAACGAATACCGCCAGCAGGTGGCGACCCTGCAGACGGAATTTCGCCCAACAGTTGAGGCTCTGCAGCGCCTGAGTACAGAGATTCAGGCTGAGGAAGATGCGCTTCGGCGGTTAGCCGACCAACTCTCCCCCGATGTTCGCCTCAAGCGCACCGATGAACTCGAACGCAAGAAGAAAGACCTGAAGCGCCGGCAGGAAGACCTCAATGAAGCTGCCGAGAAACGCGCTGCTATCCTGCTCAACCCTGTGCGCGAAAAAATTACCAAGGCGCTGGAAGCGTATGCTAAGGAACGCGGCATCCTCATCCTGCTCGATGTCGCTACGGCGGCTGAAGCGGGAGGGGTTGTGTACCTTGCGCCCGGCATGGACATTACTGAAGACTTTGCGGCTCGGTATAATCAGGCGAACCCGGCGGGGACGTCCCGCTGAGGTGCTCAATCGCATGCGCCCATAGCTCAGTTGGATAGAGCAACTGCCTTCTAAGCAGTAGGTCGTAGGTTCGAATCCTACTGGGCGCACTACCTTACCAGTTCTGCTGTAGCTGGCGCAGTCCGCAGGGTCTTTTCCCGGACATCCCACGCCTTCTGTTGTCTCCGCACTATGCTGCGTCCACCGTCTGTTGTCGCCTTGGGTTTTCTGTTGTTCTTTGTCTGGCCGGCGCAATATGCGGCGGAAACACCACACGCCGTACCTATGTTGGCGGAGCAGCCGCTGGCGGATTTCAAAGCTCGGCGAGAGCAACTCCGGCGACGACTGGCGGACGGTGTTGTTCTCGTTCCGGGTCGCCTTGAAGAGGCGCTCGGCGTTAATGAGAAATTTTTCCAAGACGACAATTTTTTCTACCTAACTGGCGTGGAAGCGCCCGGCGCAACATTGTTGTTGACGCCAACGCCGTACCAAGGCGTCCACGAAATCCTGTTTCTGCCGCGACGCGATCCGCAAAAGGAACGTTGGACGGGGCCACAACCAGGACCTGACCAGGACGCCGAGCGGCGGTTCGGCGTTGAGAGAGCCTTGCCGTCCGATACGTTGGCGCAAGTGTTGCAGGAACTGCGTTTGTCCGGTGCGTTCAAAGACGGTGGCCAAATTCATCTTATCGCTGACCCGGAGGACGTGCAGGAGCGCGCCGTCCGGCAACTGGTCGAGTTGCTGCGCCGTGAGTTGCCGACCGTACCCATCAACGACGCCCGCTCGGCGGTCAACCTCATGCGGATGTGCAAGACTCCGGCGGAAATCGCGTTGCTTAAAAAAGCGGTGCGCATCACGAGCGAGGCTTTTCGGGACGTTTTCAAGCACCTGAGGGTAGGATGCTACGAGTATGAGCTTGAAGCCGTGGTGTTGGCGGCTTTCTACCGCAATGGGGCGGAGCGTCCGGGCTACCCCTGCATCATCGGCGGCGGCCAAAACGCCACCATCCTGCACTACAACCGCAATCGCGACCGGATTGAGGACGGCGATCTGGTGGTAGTGGATGTCGGGGCTAAGTATCGCGGCTACACGGCTGACATCACTCGCACCTTCCCAGCCAACGGCAAGTTCACGCCCCGGCAGCGCGCCATCTATGAAGTCGTCCTTGCAGCGCAGGAAGCGGCGGTTAAGGCGTTTGCGCCGGGCAAGAGCCGAATGAGCGACCTGACGCTAGCGGCGCGCGCTGCCATGCGCGCCAGTCCGTTACGCGCCGGTGATCAACTCACGTTGGATAACTTTTTCATCCACGGTCTTGGTCATTTCATCGGGCTACATGTCCACGACGTAGGCGATTATGCGCGCCCACTGCCGCCTGGTAGCGTCATCACCATTGAGCCGGGAATTTATATTCCGGCGGAACGGATCGGGATTCGGATTGAGGACGACTATCTTGTGACAGAAACTGGGCTGGTCAAACTCTCCGCTGACATCCCTTCCCGCCCGGAAGCCATTGAACAAGCCCTGCAGCAGGCGCGGCGCGCAGCCGGTAGGCTAAATTCAGCCAAGGATTGAGTTGGCCGGCCACCGG
This sequence comes from Chloracidobacterium sp., assembly GCA_025057975.1. NCBI lineage: Bacteria > Pseudomonadati > Acidobacteriota > Blastocatellia > Chloracidobacteriales > Chloracidobacteriaceae > Chloracidobacterium > Chloracidobacterium sp. Next base: position 25,400 of record JANWUV010000017.1, on the reverse strand, counting down.
CGGTCGTAGCGGACACTGATGTACTGCCCCGGCCAGTAATGACTCGCTGCCTGCGGGGTTTCAATCACGTCAAGGGATTCATACTCAACGTTGGCCACTTCGTAGCGATACCGGATTAAGACACCGCAGCCCGCCCCAATCGGACTGATTTCCAGGACTTCGCCTTCAATGATGCGGCCCACTTCCCGCAATCGGCGGCGACGAATAAGATCGGGGTCTTCCTTACCGAGCAGGCGTCGCCACCAAGTCCGCAGGCCGCCGGTTATCTTCCGAGGACGCGCTTCCATCACCAGAGCTTCGGGCTTTCCCTAGGAAAAATGTTACTTGTCCGTCGCGCGGGGCGGCGGGATAAAGACGCCGTCCTGGAGGATAAGATCGTCCGCCGTCCCAAACTCGCCGTCTTCGCCGGCTGAGACGATGCGGTACTGGGTCAGCACTGGCGTCGCCGATGGATTCGCCGCCGCCAGCTCACCTGTCGGCTGGTAGCGCAACGCCTTTCCCCACTTATCGTTAACAGGGCCGGAGAGCAGACCGGCGGTGCGCAACTCGTCAAGTTGTGGCGAGGGCAGCGCATGGCGTTGCCTTCGGTAGGCCTGAATGGCAAGGGCAAGCTCTAGCATCCGGGCGCGACTGATCGCGCGCGCGCTTTCCTGCCGGCCGACATACCAGGCATGCGCGCGGTAAGCGCCAAACAGCAGCAAGCCCGGCAATGTCAGGCCGGAAAGAATGACAGCAACCCGCGCTAAACGCAGCCCGCCAAACTGTGCCGGTTCGCGTTGGGCGCGACGGTACGCCGTCCAACCGGCGTAGGCCCCCAGTCCAGCTAACGGCAGCAACCACGGCGTCAAAAAACCGCCCAAGCCAACAACGGCGCAAACTAACCCTGTGACGGCCCATCCAACACGCGGCAGTTCGACAATCGCGTCGGTTTGCGGCGCAGCGACAGCCCGCGCACCACAAAGGCAGCCCTGCCGCAAGTCTTGCTGTTCTCGTCCACAGCACGGACACAACATCGTTACCCAGTCCTCCTCGCCTTGGCGCTACGTCGCTCGATACCAAGGCGCCGCCTGTCCTTTTGGCAAGGCGGGTTCCCAAGCAGCGTCAGGTGACTGGGGCGCAGCACCCCTGACGACCAACTCGGACTCACCAGCCATATCCAGTCGCTGCGCTTCGAGATAGGTGTGGTACATCCGGTGCACAACCGTCCAGTGTGAGAGAACGGCCAACACCCACAAAACGGCGCGCATTTTGTGCAGGAACGGATTGTCCTCCGGGCCGATTTCCGTCAGTGAGCCGATAATGATGAGCACCACCCGCTCCGGTCGCTCCAAAAAGCCAACTTTGCACTGGTGAATCAGATTTTCCGCCCGCGCGCGGGTATAACTGACCAGCACGGAACCCAGCAGCGCAACCCCGGCTAACGTGACATACAAGGTGCTGTGGTAGGGGGTATTCCGCGCGTAGAACACCATAATCCCAATCAACACAATGACATCGGAGTAACGATCCATGACCGAGTCGAAGAAGCCGCCGAAGCGGGTCACACGTCCGGTCAGCCGAGCGACGCGCCCATCGAGCATGTCGAAGAGGTTGGCGACAATCATCACCAGTCCGGCGATGAAAAAATGCCCCCAGCCGTAGAGCACGGCGCACCCGATATTGATGAGCAGCCCGATGAAGGTCAGCGTGTTGGGGTTGGGAAAAATGCGGGCAAGGTAGCGAACCAGCGTATCCAGAACCTTAGCGCCGGCGTTGCCAATACGCTCACTGAGCATGAAGCCGCTGGAACCCTTTCTCTCGCCGGGGCAAACGGTCTTTGCCCGTAAGTGACTGAAAATTGCAGTACAGCCTATGTTGCGTCGCCGGGCGATGTCAAGAAACGACGCAGCGCCGCGTTCCATGAGGAGCGGGTCAGAGGACAGGGTCGCGCAGCATGGCCGTCAGCCGGGTGTAGCGCTGTTCAGCTTCAATCCGACGCAGCGCCAACCCGATGGCGCGCGTTGTTCCTAGCAATACAGCCGTTTGCTTGGCGCGTGTCAGCGCCGTGTAAACTAGATTTCGACTCAGCACCGGGAACGCCTGCGTGTGTAGCACAATGACCACGGCTGGATACTCCGATCCCTGACTTTTGTGGACGGACAGAGCAAAAGCGTGCGCCAGTTCAGCAGCGTCCGCCCAGTCGTAATCTACTTCCCGTCCGCCGTAATCTACCGTCAAGGACTGCTCCTCAAGATCAATCCTGACAATTCGCCCGATGTCACCGTTGAAGACTTCGCGCGTGTAGTTGTTGACGCGCTGCACAACCTTGTCGCCGACTCGGAAGATTCGTCCCAACCGCTCGACCTCCGGCCGCCCAGCCTGCGGCGGATTGAGCACGGCCTGCAAGCGCCGATTGAGTTCCCCGGCCCCCAATTCGCCACGATTCATCGGCGTCAGCACTTGGATGTCGTCAACTGGATCATAACCAAAGCGCTTAGGGAGGCTGCGCGCCACAATGTTGGCGAGACGCCGGTGAATGTCCTCCGGCGTCTCGGCGGCGACAAAGTAGCAGTCGGTCGTGGTTTTGCCGTCCGGCTGGATCAGCTTGGGAAACTGTCCGGCGCGGATGCGGTGAGCGTTCTGAATGATGAGACTGCCCTCCGCTTGGCGAAACACCTGCGTTAGGCGGCAAACCGGTATGACGCCGGACGCGATGATGTCGCCCAGCACTCGCCCTGGTCCCACCGAAGGCAACTGATCAACGTCGCCAACCAGCAGCAGCCGGCCGTGCGCCGGGACAGCCTTGAGCAACGCCGCCGCCAGCGGTGCGTCCAGCATCGAGGCCTCATCGACAATCACAGCGTCAGTATCCAGCGGATAATCGCCGTCGTGGGTGAAACGCCCGCGTCCCGGATCGTAAGCCAGTAGCCGATGCAATGTGCGCGCCTCGCCGCCGGTGACTTCCGAAAGCCGTTGGGCGGCGCGTCCAGTCGGCGCCGCCAAGTCAACCCGTAGACCCAACGCCCGGAACAGACTCACGACGGCGCGCAACGTCGTCGTCTTGCCGCAGCCCGGCCCGCCTGTAATGACCAATATCCGCCGGACGGCCGCCGTCAGTACAGCCTGACGTTGTTCTTCGGACAGTTGAAGCCGCTCACGCGCCATGTAGTGTTCAAGCCACCGAGCGGCTTTCTCTTCCAGATCCGCGCACGGACGCGCGCACAGCCCATGCGCCAAACGTGCAATGTGCTGCTCGGCGTAAAACAAATACGGTAGGTGGTAGCAAGTCTCCGGTGGAGCGTCCAGCGCAGCGGCGACTAATTCCTGCTCGGCGGCCAGCACGTCCGCCGTCGCTTGCACGCGCGATGCGTCCGGCAGGCCCAGCAACGACTGGACTTCAGCGACCAGCTTGGACGCCGGCAAGAAGCAATGTCCATGCTCCACGGCTTCGTGCAAAACATGGAGGCAGGCGGCGCGCAACCGGGCTTCGGCGTCAGGCGCAACGCCGAGGTTGGCGGCAATCGCATCGGCGGTCTTGAAACCGATGCCGTAGATATCGCGCGCCAGTTGGTAAGGATTTTCAACGACGGTCTGAATCGCCCGCGCGCCGTACTGCTTGTAAATCTTGGCGGCGTAGTGCGTTGAGACGCCATGCGACTGCAAAAACAGCATGACATCTTTGACGGCGCGCTGCGCTTCCCAAGCGCGCGCAATCATCGCCATGCGCTTAGCGCCGATGCCGGGCACCTCGCTCAACCGTTGAATGTCCGTTTCAAGGATGTCTAGGGTCGCTTCTCTAAAGTGGGCGACAATCCGCCGGGCAGTGACGGGGCCGATGCCCTTGATGAGGCCGGAGCCGAGGTATTTCTCAATGCCAGCGAGCGTCGCCGGTTGGCGAATCTCGTGCTGTACGGCCTTGAACTGGACGCCGTGGGTGTGATGCGTCGTCCAGAAACCTGTCAGCCGGAGCGTCACGCCCGGCGACAGCGTCGGAAAGTAGCCGACGACCGCCAAAGGCTCGCGTTCGTCTGGGACCTGTAACCGGAGTACTGTGTAGCCCGTTTCCGCATTGGCGTACGTAATGCGCTCAACCGTTCCAACAAGCGTCGTTGGGACGGCCGGCCGACCGGTCATGGAAGTTCCACCCACACCTCGTCATTCTCGATGGTCGTTGGAAACACGGTCAGCGTTTTCGGGGCAAGCGGATTACTGGTGCATGCGCCGGTCGTCACATCAAACGACCAGTGATGCCATGGGCAGGTCACTTCCGTCCCAATGAGGACGCCGTCGCTCAGGGATGCGCCCATGTGCGGGCAGGCGTTCTCACTGGCGTAGAACATCCCGTTGCAGTTGTAAATGACTAACTTCCGCTGTTCCGTTGAAGCAAGACGCATTTGCCCCGGTGGTATGTCGGACAAGGCGGCGACTCTGACACGCGGCATGGCTTTTTTCACGACAAAAAAGTCCCGGCTGACCGAGACTAGAACATAACGTTACTCGCGAGTCTAGCAGTGACGCCAAAGCTGAGCCAGCCTTCAGCGCTGTCAAGGACGGCTAGGGGGTACATGCGGCGTCTGGGCAGATTCGATCTGGTGGAAGTCCCTGATAAAAGATGAAGATTAGCCGGCGATCTGTAGGGATTGCCTGTCCCATGCCGTAATCGGCCCAAAGCGACGCATTGTTAGTAATGTTGCCGTCTGCCGGAGCGCCGCGCAGGCCGCAGTAACACAGGCCAACGTAACGCGCTCCCGGTACAAGTGGACTAGGGTGTACCTGGTAGTCAATTGCCCACGTCGGTTGTTGGGCGGGGTTAGCAAAGCCGACCCAAGGCATCCCGGAGTCCCGCTCCCACTTGGCCGCATCACCACCCGGCGCTTCATAGAAGATGCCGTCCCTTGGATAGCGTCCGCGATTGGCTTGCGCAAACACCTCCAAAGATGACCCGATGGCGCGCGCTGTGGATTGAAACCACCCACGGCGGGCGGCGTCGCGTGCGATAATCAGATTAGGAACGGCGATTGCCGCAATAATGCCTAGTATAGCCACAACGATGATGAGTTCAATCAGCGTGAAACCTCGCTGGGGACCCCACAACGCCCGACGGCGCGGCCTAAGTAAGAGCCTGTTTGACATACTTGACCTTTCCCTTCAAAGCACCTGCCCAGGCACGATGATCGTCGCCTGGGTTTGGGTTCAAAGTTGCTCTATTGAACCGTCCTAGCGCACTGGTGCGTACCGCAAAACCGGCTCCACACTACCAAGACGGACGGGTGGACAGTTGTCAAATCCTGCGGAAGAGAACGTAAAGCTTTGCAAGAGATGGTTTTGGCTTACCTGTGCGCCGGTGAGCCAGAATCCGAAGTGCAGATGGAATTCAGCATCATTCCAGACGACTGACGGATTTTTGTTACCAGATTGTGGAAAACTGACGTATTTTGTCACTGCCGCGGGTGATTGCAGTCCCTCGCCGCCGCTATGTTGCGTGTTGGCTTGAAGACCCGTTATGAGATGTCCGCGCTGTTTTTATGAAGTCCCAGTGGACGCCGACCAGTGTCCTAGGTGCAAGTTAGCGACGCCGAAGATTCAGCAGGCTGGCGTGAGCACCGGCATCGCCGGCAAGTACGCAGCGCCGCAAGCCAAAAAGAAGATTGCGCCCGGCAAAACTGGCAAACTCACCCGTGCTCAGACCAAACCTGAACTCAAGCTCTCCAAGTGGCAGTTAGTCGCCATCTTTGGCGGCGTTCTCGTGCTGTCTGGCGCGCTCGGCTATGGCATCAGCGAGTATAGATTTTGGAACGCCCCGCCGCCAACCGTCGAACTGGGCGCGCTGCATCTAGTGGAGCGGGCCAAAGCCAAGCAGGGTGGAACAATCGGCGAGGCGCTCACCGCCTACCTCGTGGAGTTGGTGGAGAGCAAGAAGGTCGATCAGGCGGAGGGCTGGCGCGTTGAGTGCCAAGGGTCAAAATGTAAGGTGACGTACACGGTCAAACTCATTGGTCAAGAACCACAGACGGCTGTGTGGGAGGTGGATGTCGCCGCCAAAACTGTGTCGCCCCAAAACAGCTGGGCAATGGAACTCACGAAGTAACCACTATGTCCTCAACACCAAATCGTGCGCAAACGTATACGAGGGACGGTGAACCCTCCGAGCCGGAGCGCGTTTTGCTCTACGACGGCGTTTGCGGCTTTTGCAACTGGACGGTGCGGTTCATCATTGCCCAAGACAGGCGCGGAACCATGCGCTTCGCCCCTCTTCAAGGGGAGTACGGCGCAGCGGTCGTTGCGCGCCATCCATGGCTAGCGACCGTGGATTCCGTCGTCTTGGTTGAAACTGCGTCCGACGGCACAGAGCAGGTCTTCGTTCGTTCAACGGCGGCGCTTCGTGTGGCTGAGTACCTTGGCGGCTGGTGGCGGCTGCTGACCGTCGCCTACGCCCTGCCCACTGCCCTACGCGATTGGCTCTATGATCTTTTCGCCGCTTGGCGCTACCAGCTGTTTGGGAAGTACGACACGTGCCTGACGCCGTCGCCGGACATCCGCATGCGCTTTTTGTGATGCGCTTCTTGTCGTGAGCTGTCACCGTGATTTGTATGCCGATTGCCGCTGCGACCGCCGACGCCCTTTTCGCTGCTCTTGCGTCGGCTGTCGTCGCCGACGCCGACTGGCTGGAGTTGCGCTTGGATGCGCTTCAGATGACGCCGCCGGCCGAAGTGAGTAACATCCTGCGTCAAGCCCTGACCAAACGGACGAAACCGGTGGTCGTCACATTTCGTCCCCGCGAACAGGGCGGTTTTCGGGAACTGACCCGCGATGAACGGCTGGCGTTCTGGCGTGACGCCCTGCAGACCGAGGCTGAAGCCTTTGACGTTGAATTAGACCTTGTTGCGCCTCTGCTTGCCGCCTACTCACCCGATCAGCCCGTCTGGTCGCGCATCATCATCTCACAGCACGACTTTCACGAAACGCCGCCGGATGTCGGCGGCTTTGCTGCAACCTGCTTTCCGCCATACGCTGGAGCCGCCAAGCTGGCGACTACGGTCAACCGACCGGATGACGTGGCGCGACTCTTTCACTGGCTGCAAACACCCCAACCGCCAACGCGGAAAATTGCCGTCGGGATGGGCGGCTACGGCGTTTTCACCCGGATTCTCGGTCCAGCCTATGGCGCACGTTGGACATACGCCGCCGCACACGACGGACGCGCCATTGCGCCCGGACAACTGCCCGCCGCCGAACTGCGCCGGACGTTCCGCGTCCCTGAACTCAACCGCGAAACCATCGTCACTGGCCTGATCGGCGCGCCCATCGCGCATTCACTTTCTAAGGACCTGCACAACGCCGCCTTCACCCATCTGGGCTTGAACTGGGTGTACATCCCCGTTGAGGTGTCGCCGGATGATCTGGGGATGTTCGTGCGAGACTTTGTTCATCCACGCACGCGACGGACGCCTTGGTCGGTCGGCGGCTACAGCGTGACCTTGCCCCATAAGACAGCTGTCATCCCGTACCTCGACCACCTGACACCGACAGCGGCGCGCGTCGGAGCCGTCAACACCCTCTTGACACAGGGTACGGAACTCATCGGCGACAATACGGACGTCGTTGGCGCAATGCGTCCTCTTACGGAACGCTTCACGGTGTCCGGTCGGCCGGTCGCTGTCATAGGCGCGGGCGGCGCAGCGCACGCCGTCGTCTGCGGACTGGTTGAAGCCGGCGCGCAGGTCACGGTTTTCGCCCGTTGTCCAGCACGCGCCCAGGCGCTTGGCGCACGCTTCGGCGTACCGGTGGAGCCGTTGGAGCGGTTTTGCGGCGCCGGGTTTACTGGCCTCATCAATACAACGCCTGTCGGCATGGCAGGCTACGCCGAAACCGCTTGTCCAGTTGCGCCGGAAAAGCTCGACGGCTTGGCGTGGGCTTACGACTTGGTGTACCGCCCACGTCGAACGCCTTTGCTCCAAGCCGCCGCTGACCGGGGGATTGCCGTCTTGGATGGGCTGCCGATGCTCGTTGCTCAGGCGGCGGAACAGTTCACCCGCTGGACGGGACAAACTGCGCCGGTGTCGGTCATGCAGGCGGCCGCCGAGCGCGCCCTGGCTATATCTCCAACAGGGACTTGACCATCTTCAGGGCGTCGTCTCCATCAGGGTAGTAGCCGGGTAGGCGTTGCGCGGCCACGTAACCTGCCGTGGCGTACAGTCGGCAGGCGGCGACGTTTGCGGCATGAACCTCAAGATGCACAATCGTCATTCCTCGCCGCCGAAAGCCTTGTTCGGCCGTGGTCAATAAGCGCCGCGCGTGTCCCTGCCGCCGCGCTTCAGGCGCAACGCCGACTGCTACAATGTGTCCGCTGCCGAGGAGTCGGCCGCGCCCGCGGCCGGGCGTCGGGAAGCGGTCAACCAACCCGATGAGAAAACCCACCATGTGCCGGTCAGCGTCAAGCGCCTTATAGGAGACCGAATCCGGCGAGTCGAGCAAGAGGCGAAATGTGGCGAGATCGTAGGTCTCGTGCGCGGCGAAACAGCGATGGGCCAACGCCCAGCAAGCATAGGCGTCCAGCGCCGTCAGCGGGAGAACCGCCGATACGTCCGTCACGGTCAACTAACTCGCAAGGCCATAAGCGGCCATGGTCGAAGGCGTTTCCCACGCCCGCACCAACGCCACCTGATAGCGGTCGGTGTTGATCCGGGCAGCGACCTGGTGAAACACAAAGGCCGCAATGTTTTCCGTCGAGGGGTTGAGTTCGCGGTCAAAGGGCGGTAGTTCGTTGAGGTACTTGTGATCGAGGTACCGCATGACGGCTTCCGTCGCTTCCCGCACCGCCCGAAAGTCAATCAGGATGTGGTTCTCGTCGAGCCTGTCGCCGCGCACAAAGACCTGAATGCGCCAGTTATGACCATGGACGGACTCACCCTGGCCGTGGTAGCGCCGCAACGCATGCGCCGCACAGAACTCTGTCTCAACCATGACCTCGTAAAAACGCTTACTCATAGCCTGTTCGGCGTCTAGCAATAACAGACGCTCCCAACTGCTGCCGGCTTCTTTTCAACTGGAGGGCGACGAAGCGACAGCCTTAGGCGTGGGGAAGCTTTTTCAAAACTAGGCGGCGTTCATGACAAGTTCACGTCCGATTGTGAACGTCGGCTTCCGTCGGGTTTTGATCTGGCGTGCGGCGCTTTGCGCCAGCGCCGTCACCAGTATCGGCAACGCAATCGTTGGATCACAGTATGTTGTCACCAGCCGTAGCTCCTTCGCTGCGCGACTCCAGTTGTCGGCGTCTTCCAGCGGATGCAACACCGCGCCACCGCTGTGCAGGCCGTCCAGCGTGACGTGCACAACGTACTTCAGCGGACGCAACCGCGCATTGACCACCGTGCCGGTCGCTTGAGCCTGCTGTACAAAGTCGCTACAGAGGCTAGAGCCAAAATACAGTGCGCCGACGTTGGTGGAACCGACCAGCACGTGCGCCATTTCCACCACATCCTGAATCACATCAAACAAAAACGGCGATTTGCGATCAATCCGCCCGGCTGCGATCCCGCGCACCAGCGGCGAAGTCGTCACGCCGGGACAAAAGACCGGAACGCGCGCTTTGTACGCTGCCGTTAGGACGCCGTCTTCATTGGCGATTTCCGAAAGCTCGTGGCCAAGCAGGTTGAGAAACTCGCGGGTGGCATACGGACGGCTCATGTCCTGCATATTGACAAAGCTCCGCAACCACTCATCCGCCTCCTGAATTTCTTCTTCGCTCAGCAACGTGTCATACAGACGGGCGATGCCGTGCGCCTGCAACTCGCTCGGCGACGTTAGCGGCGAGCCCTGATAATGCTGGCGACCGAGCGATTCATGAATGTCATGAAAAACTGTCAAACCATCGGAGACGACCACATCTACATAGCGGTTACGAATCAGCCAAGCAATCAAGCGCCGCATCCCCGCCGGAATGAGTGGGCCGCTCAACCCAAGCACGATGGTGCAGGCGTCCTCGAGCATATTCAGCCAGATGTTGTGGGCGATGGCGAGGTTACGGGCCTGAAAAGAAGTCGCCTCAAACTTGGACAGCAGCCCGGCCACACTGCGGTCACGGTCAAGCTCAATGGGATCAGTGGGTCGTTTCAAGTAGGGCGACGCTTTTGCTTTTCTGCTCATAGCCTCTTTGTTTCCAACTCATGTCTCCAACTCGTGTCACAGGCGCTGCGAAGCGCACGCTGGGCAATGGCGACAGCCCCCTCAAGCCGAAATCAGTTGGCTCAGGTCAGATAGGTATAGCAGGAAACATAGCTTTCGTATTGTCGGCACAACTCATTCGCCCGCTCGGCCGAAAGACGGCCGCGCTTGACCTGCTCAGCGGCTAACTCGCCAAAGCTTTCCTGAAGCGCCGCCCGTTCATAGCGGGCCGTTTCAACCGCTTCCCCTAGCGTCCCGCCGGGGACGACCTTGGTGATCAAGTAGCCTTCGTCCTCAATGATGATGTGCGCCTCATTGAGTGGGCCGAACAAGTTGTGGCCGCTGCCCATGACTTCCTGATACGCGCCGACTAGAAAAATCCCTAGAAAGTAGGGCTCGCCTCTGAACGGATGCAGTTCCAACGTCTCTTTGATGTCTTTCAAATCTACAAACTTGTCAATTACGCCGTCGGAGTCGCAAGTGATGTCCACCAACGTCGCCAGTTCGGTCGGGGGCTTGTCCAGTTTGTGCAGCGGCATGATGGGAAAGAGTTGGTCAATAGCCCAGCTGTCAGGCAGCGAGCGGAAAATTGAAAAGTTGCATAGATACTTGGCCGCCAACATCTGGCGCAACTCTTCGTATTCATCAATCATGCTTTTATCATTCTGGGCATACTTCGCTGTCCGCTCACAGACTTCCCAGAACAGAATCTCACCCTTGGCGCGGTCCTCCAGTGAGATCAAGCCAAGATTGAACAGCGTGTACATCTCATCCTTGTGCTCTAGAGCATCATGGTAATACTCGGCGTAGTTCTTTGAGTTGATGCCCATGCACAGATCTTTGAGTTCAACGATGACCTGCGGATCATCTTCATCTACTTTGACACTTTCATATTCGCCGACAACTGTCTCAATTTCAGCGCGAATGTTTGCTACCAAGATCGCATGGTAGGAAGTCAGCATGCGTCCCGATTCCGTAATGATGTGCGGCTCGGGCACGTCTTCGTCCTCGCATACGCTCTTGATGGTGTACACCACGTCGTTGGCGAACTCCTGAACAGTATAGTTAGCCGATGACTCCGAACTGGTCTTACTACCGTCGTAATCAACGCCTAGCCCGCCGCCTACGTCGAGATAATCCACATTGATTTTCATTGCCCGAATTTTAGCGTAGACGCGTGCGGCTTCCTTGATGGCGTTTTTGACGCGCTTGATGCTGGTAATTTGTGAGCCGATGTGGAAGTGGAGCAGGCGAAGGTCATCAACCATCTCGTGTTCACGAAGAACACGAATGACCTCCAGAATTTCACTCGTAGTCAGGCCGAACTTCGCCGACTCACCACCTGACTTTTCCCACCGACCGCTGCCTTTCGAGTACAACTTGACCCGAATGCCGAGCAACGGACGGATACCGATTTCCTGTGATAGCCGAATGACGGTTTCTAATTCGCCAATTTTCTCAATGACAATGATGACATTTTTACCGATTTCCGTGCCGAGCAACGCCAAGCGGATGTAACTTTCATCCTTGAAGCCGTTGCAGATGAGAACCGAATCAGGCGATTGCTCGTGCGCAAGCGCCGCGTACAGTTCCGCCTTGCTGCCGACTTCTACTCCGAAGTCATACCGCCGACCGGCGCGCAGAAACTCTTCCACAACCTCACGACGCGGGTTGACCTTCATTGGAAACACGCCGTAGTAGCGGCCGTTGTAACCAAACTCTTTGATGGCGTTGCGAAAGGCCCCGGTCAACTTTTTCATCTGGTTGACAAGGATTTGTGGAAACCGCAGCAGCAGCGGCGCCTGAATGCGTCGTCGTTGGAGGTCTTCAAGAATTTCCATGACATCAGCGCCGCGTCGGTCATATTCACTGGGATGAACCACGAGGTGTCCCTTTTTGTTGATGCTGAAGTACCCTGCGCCCCAGTTTTCAATCCCATACGTTTGAGCAACCTCCTCAAGCTTTGCTTTCATCGCCTCCCCTCGCGGCTTGAAGTCACGTTGTGTGGTTACGACGCAAACAAGCCAGTGATTTTAGCAAACGCAAAAATAGGCGTCAAAAAAAAATCCACCCCGCCCAACTAGGCCTAAGCCAAGTGTTTCCAACAACATGAAGCTGTCCCTTGCCACCTGCAACATGCGCTCGCCGCCCATCCCAAACGCAGGACTTTGCACCTAGCCGCCGGGCTGCGCTATATTGGTTTTCGTCATACGCTCGCCGGAGTGGTGGAATGGTAGACGCGCCGGACTCAAAATCCGGTGGGGGCAACCCCGTGAGAGTTCGAGTCTCTCCTCCGGCACTTCTTCCCCACGCTAAGACGGCTAGAAAGCGCCATGTTCTTCAGAACCCTGTCGGCGATAGGGTTACGGCCGTCCGGCTGTGGTTTCAACGGCCGTTTCGGCCTTGCCGGACGCAGCGGCTTGGTCGAGTTGTTCGGCGGCTGGGGCTAACATCTCCTGCAACGTCTGGAACAATCGTCGCACCGGGCTTTCGGTCGGCCGCAGGCGCGTACCATTGACAGTGACAGCCGGCGGTGCGACCGGCGTGCGGGAAGTGGGAGATGACACCGTTCGGCGCACCAAATCCTCCAGCGCCGCCTGCAAACCTGCTCCGCCGTCAGCGATGACGTTCCAACCGGGCCGGTAGTATGACGCCACCCCTTCAAGCATTTGAATCAACCGAAAGGCGTACGCGAGGTCTTCCGGCAGAAGAAAACGCACCTGGCTCTCTTCAACCGCCCGCCCGACGGCCGCAATGCGGTTTTTGGTGTTCGACTGCAAGACGTTGATTTCACCAATGCGGGCAATTGCCGCCCGCGCTAGATCACGCGGCGTTTCCGGGGCGACCAGCCCGATACGGTAAAACCCATCCACTACTTCGTCGAGCTGACCGCGCAGGGCGGCTTGTACGATACGAGCCAGCGTCTCGCGGGTCGCCGCCTGCATGGTTTGCACCATGCCGAAGTCCAGCAGCGCCAAGCGGCCGTCAGGCAGCACCAGAAAATTTCCCGGATGCGGATCGGCGTGGTAGTAGCCCTCGCACAGAATCATGTAGGCATAAAGGTGAACAAGGCGGTCAAGCAGCCGTTCGGGTCGGCGGACGATCCGGCGTACGGCCTCGGCGTCGCTGATCCGGCATCCCTCCACGAAGGCCAGCGCCAGAATGCGCGGCGTACACAACTCGTCAATTGTTTCCGGGACGACGATATCCGGGAACGGCGCTAAGATCTCCCGAATGCGAACGGCGTGCCGTCGCTCTGCGGCGAAGTCCGCTTCCTCCCGGAAGCCAGCTTCAAAACGGCCCACCACCGTCAGAATGTCCTCCCAGATGGGGTTGCGCGAAATCCGGCGCAGGCCGCCCGCAATGCGCCGAATCAACTCAAAATCCGTTTCCAGCAGGGCAAGCGTGTCCGGCTTGAGAAACTTGATAACCACCTCCCGCCCACGCCACCGCGCGCGATGCACTTGCCCGATGCTGGCCGTAGCGAGCGGCTCCGGGTCAAATCGCTCAAAGATTTCCGACAACACACGCCCGTATTCACGTTCGAGAAACGGTTTGACGATGTGAATCGGCACTGGACGCACGGCGTCCTGCAACTTGGCAAGTTCGGCGGCGTAGGCCGGCGCCAGCGTGTCCGTACGGACGCCGACGACTTGCCCCACCTTGATAAAGACAATGCCTAATTGTTCGAGAGCTTCACGCAGCTTTTGCGCGGCGCGCGCCGTGCGGGCCGTCCGGTCACCCACCGGCAGGCGACTGAGGGCCCAAGCGCGAAAAAACGGCAGAAACGTGCGGAGAATGGTTACGAGACGACGACGAAGTTTTGGCGGCATCGGATTCAAGCTTTTGACGCCGGCGGCGCATCGCGCAGGGCGTCTAGAGCATTGCAGACTCGGTGTCACTCACAACGTAGCGTATGGCGCGGGGGATTACGCCCCAGAAAAGTTGAATTAACCACCGCAGACCGATTCGGTGTAAAACTACACGCGGCGCACGCACTTCTACCAACAACCGCAAGGAATCGCCTATGAGTAATCCCCTTCTTTCGCTTTCCTCCCGTTCCCTGCCCGACCTCGACGCCGCCAACCTCGACGCCACGCCTGACAACAAGGCGCGCATGACGCGCGTCGTGAGCATGTACTTCAACCGCGCCGCTGATATTTTGAACCTCGACCCGAATTACCGCCTGATTCTGGCGCTGCCGAGCCGTGAGTTGGCCGTCAGCCTGCCGGTTCAAATGGACTCCGGTGAAATCCAAGTCTTTCCGGGCTACCGCGTCCAGCATCACGTCGCCATGGGACCAATGCAGGGCGGGCTGCGCTACCGTCCTGACCTGACGCTGGACGATCTACGGGCGCTGGCGCTGTGGGCGACCCTGACGGCGGCCGTGGCTGATGTCCCCTTTGGCGGCTCGATGGGCGGCGTCATCTGCGATCCGTCGCAGATGTCGAGTCAGGAAATTGAGCGCCTGACCCGCCGGTACGTGGTGGAAATTCTCGACATCATCGGGACGGAACGGGACATCCTTGCGCCCGACTTCAGCACCGACCAGCAGGTGATGGCATGGATTATGGATACGTACTCAATGCATGCCCGGCAGACCGTGACGGCGATTGTCACCGGCAAGCCGTTGGAGTTGGGCGGCTCGCATGGCTCGCACGAAGCCGTCGGCTACGGCGTCTGGTGTCTCCTTGACGCCGCGCTCAAGCACCTGGGCGGCCAACCGTCCCGGACGCGCGTAGCGATTCAGGGTGCGGGACGGCGCGGCGGCGCGGCGGCGAAGTTGCTGTATGAAGCCGGCTACCAAGTCATCGCCATCACAGACTCCGGCGGCGGCGTGTATCGGCCCGACGGGCTAAACGTCCCCGATGTACTGGAGTACTTCGCCCGGACGCACTCGTTGACGGGCTACCGGGAAGCCGACGCTATCTCCGACGCCGAGTTATTGACACTTGACTGTGACGTGCTCGTGCCAGCCTACCTGCAAAACCAAATCACTGCCGACAATGTCAATCACCTGCGCTGCCGCATCCTGTGTGAGGCAGCCTACGGCGCGACGACCGTGGAAGCAAGTCAAACGTTGGAAAACAGCGACATCTACGTGATTCCGGCGATTATGGGCGAATCAGGCGGCATTATTGTCCGGTACTTTGAGTGGGTTCAAAATCGCATCGGTTTCCGCTGGCGGCGACACGTTGTGTTGGAACGGCTGCGCGATTACGTCACTCGGATGTACCACAACGTCGTCAAGACAGGGGAAATGTACGGCGTTAGCCTGCGCGACGCAGCCTACATCCTTGGCGTACGGCAAATGGGACGCGACCTCGCCCTGCGCGGAATTTATGCCTGATGTCCTAGCCCGCTGGCTAGCGGCGACAGATGGGCGGCGGGTGCTAGACATTGGCTGTGGACGCCGCAAGACCCCCGGTGCAACAGGCTTGGACGCCAACCCGCACTCCGCCGCCGATGTCATCCACGATCTTGATGACGTGCCGTATCCCTTTCCCGACAATGCGTTTGATCTCGTCATTGGGCGGCATGTCATCGAACACGTACAGTCGCCCTTGACGGTCGTGACGGAGTTGCACCGTATTGTCCGGCCCGGCGGGTGGGTTTTGCTGGTTGCGCCGCACTGGACAAATCCTGACTTTCCAACCGATTTGACGCACCGCAACCACCTCAACAGCTACTCTTTTCGGAACCTAACGGTCGGGGGGGAAGTTTTTGATTTCTACACGCCGGTGCGCTTCCGTCAGCGGCCGCCGTATGTCACTCTGCTCAACCTCTGGCGTGTATGTGGCGTTGAATGGCTGGTCAACCTTGACCGCCGCCATCCGCGCTGGCGTTTCCTGCGGCGTTTTTGGGAGCAGTACTTGAACGCCGTTATGCGCGGCAAAGAGATTTACTTTGAACTAGAAGTCGTCAAATAACGCCCACGTCACCAAACGGCATGACCACCAACCGTTCAGCTTACACCCTTGGCGAGATTGCCGCCGCCTTCGGTTACGAAGTGGAAGGCGCGACGGATGTCGTCATTACGGGCGTCGCCGGTCTTGAAGACGCCGGACCGACCGAGCTGACCTTTCTCGCTAATCCCCGTTACGCCGCCAAGGCGCGGACGACGAAGGCGGCGGCGATCATCCTCAGTCGGGGCGCGGCGGCGGACGGCGTACCCTGCCCGATTGTCCGCGCGCCGGACGCCTATCTGGCGTTTGCGCAGGTAGCGAAGTGGTTTTACCGGCCGCCGACGCCGCCGCCGGGTGTGCATCCAACAGCGCTCATTGCGCCCTCGGCGCGGCTAGGCGCAGAAGTACGCATTGGCCCTTACGCCGTCGTCGGGGAAAATGTCCTCATTGGCGACCGGACGACGTTGTACTCGCACGTTGTCGTGTATGACGACGCGCGGATTGGCGACGACTGCGTGCTGCATGCCCATGTCGTCGTTCGGGAAAGGGTTGAAATCGGGCGACGGGTCATCATTCACAACCACGTCACGGTCGGCTGCGACGGCTTCGGTTACGCCAAGCGCCCCGACGGAAGCTGGGAAAAAATTCCGCAAACCGGGCGCGTCATTATTGAGGACGACGTGGAAATCGGCGCAGGAACGCAAATTGACCGCGCAAGCGTCGGCGAAACCCGCATCCGACGCGGCGCTAAGCTCGACAACCTTGTGCAAATCGGCCACGCCGTTGAGGTCGGCGAAGATACGCTGTTGTGCGCGCAGGTCGGCATCGCCGGCAGCGCCGTCATTGGCTCGCGGGTGATTCTAGCCGGGCAGGTCGGCGTCGCTGGCCATTTGACCATCGGCGACGGCGTGACGGCCCTAGCTCAGAGCGGCATCCCGAATGATGTCCCACCCGGCCAACAAGTGGCCGGCTATCCGGCGGTTGAACGCCGTCAGTGGCTGCGCGTTTCGGCGGCGCAGGCGAAACTACCGGCGCTGCTGAAGTCAGTGCAAACCTTGGAGACGCGCGTCGCCGCCCTAGAAGCCGAGCGCGCGCCGGAAAGGGCATCCTCATGAATCGCAAACCTGTTCAGTTGGTTTGGCTTGTGCTCCTTATTTTGCCGGTCGTCACCTTGCCCGGTCATTCGGCGGCGCAGGCGGGCTTTACAAGCGCCTACACCGACCTCAACACACAGTGTCGCTACGGACGCGCCGCCGCCGAGGGAAGCGATGCGCCGCTGTACTGCGCCGGCTACGGCGACTATCGCCTGCTGGTGAGCTTTAGCGCGCTGGCCGCCGATGTGTTTGTGGAATCGCGCGACAGGCGGTTCTCACGCCTTGTCGTCTCCGGGCAAGCTCCAAACTACGCCGAACAAAAAGGGCGCAGGGTGGAGTGGCGGCTGGCCGGCGGCGAACCGTTCGCCGTCATTGCGCGTGCGTTTGAGTACGCCGAGGGTGCGGACGGCGCGCCAGATTTTTCCTGGAAAACCGGCGAGAAGCTCATCGTGAAGGGCCTTGAAGGCTACGATCACATTGACTTCACGCTGGACGCCCGCACTCCCAATGCAAACGCCCGCGCCCGCCAATTAGCGGATGACAACCATCACAGATAGGACAGAGCCATGAGCGCTGCTCGGGTGCGCCGGCCGTCACGGGGCGGTTGGCGCAGTTGGTTGTTGCTTTTGGCCGGCGTTGGCCTTATTGCCGCCGCTCTCTGGGGACTGTGGCGGTTCCGGGATCGGTTGACGCCGTCGCCGCCCACTCTGACGGGCAAGGTGCTCTATGTCCATGCGATTGACGTAGGGCAGGGCGACAGCTTCCTCATCGTCACGCCCGAACGAAAAACCGTCCTCATTGACGCGGGCCTCGCTGAAGCCGGTTCGCGGGTTACGGCGTTCTTGCGCCGATTGGACATTCGGGAGCTTGATCTGGTCATCGCCACGCATCCCCACGCCGACCACATCGGCGGCATGGGCTATGTGTTGGAAGCCGTCAAGGTCAAAAATTTCCTCGACAGCGGACAAGAGCACACGACCCTGACCTACCGCCGGATGCTTGAAGCCGTCAAAAAGCACGTCGGACGGCTGACCATCGCCAAGGCGGGACAGAATTTCAATCTTGACAACGGGATTGTGCTTTCCGTCCTAGGGCCGCGGCAGCCATGGCTGCAAAACGTCTCCGGCAGCGACCTGAACGCCAATTCCGTCGTCGTGCGGTTGGATTATGGGCGCTTTTCAATGCTGTTTACCGGCGACGCGGAAGACGAAACAGAAGCGCGTCTGCTGGCCGACAAGGCGCCGCTCAACGCCAAAGTGTTGAAAGTTGCGCATCACGGTTCACGTCACTCGACCAAGGAGCCATTTTTGCAGGCGGTGAAGCCGGAAGTCGCCGTGATTTCCTGCGGCGCGACGAATCGCTACGGTCACCCGACGCAGGGGACATTGGACCGGCTGCGGCGCATCGGAGCGACCGTGTACCGCACCGACCTGCATGGCGACATCACGATTGCCAGCAACGGGACTGAGTACGTTGTCACAACGGCGCGCAAGGCGGCGGCGGAGGCCGTCTGGCGTGGGCGGCAGCCCGACGCCGGCAACGACACCGGCGACGACATGCCGGACCGCCGCGCCGGGCGTTGACGCCGCCGCTGTTGGTATGCTCGCACCTTGTGATGGTTCGGCCGCTTACATGCGAAACACGCCATAGCGAGACGCTGGCTCGCTGGTGAAGTCTGCGTTGTACGCCATTGACAACCCCAACCCAAGCACCCGGCGCGTATCGCGCGGGTCAATGATGCCGTCGTCCCACAGGCGTGCGGTGGCGTAGTACGCCGAGGATTGCGCCTCGAACTGCTCGACGACTTCGCGGCGCATAGCTTCCAGTTGCTCGGCGTTGGGCGTCTGGCCGCGTGCTTTCATTGCCGCCACCCGCACTTGGACGAGCACGCCCGCCGCTTGTTCGCCGCCCATGACGGCAATCCGGCTGTTGACCCACGAAAACAGCAAGCGCGGGTCATAGGCGCGGCCGCACATGGCGTAGTTGCCCGCGCCGTATGAGCCGCCCACAATGACCGAAAACTGCGGTACGCTCGCGTTGGAGACGGCTTGGATCATTTTTGAGCCGTGCTTGACGATGCCTTCGTACTCGACTTTCTTGCCGATCATAAAGCCCGGCGTGTTGTGTAGGTAAATGATCGGAATTCGCGTCTGATTGCAGATTTGGATGAAATGCGCCGCCTTAAGCGCGCATTCCGAAAACAGCACGCCGTTGTTGGCGATAATGCCGACTGGAAAGCCCTCAATGTGCGCATGGCCGGTCAGCAGCGTCGGGCCGTAGTCACGCTTGAACTCATAGAAGCGCGAGCCGTCCACAATCCGAGCGATGACTTCGCGCATATCGAACGTCTTACGCGGGTTGACCGGGATGATCCCAAGCAGTTCGTCAGGATCGTAGGCAGGCAGTTCCGGCGTCCGGCGGTTGGGGATGGGCGGTTTGCGCCAGTTGAGGCTGGCGACGATTTCACGCCCGATGCGAATGGCGTCCTCGTCGTCTTCGGCTGTGTAGTCGCTGACGCCTGACACGCGCCCGTGCATGTCCGCCCCGCCGAGGGTTTCATCGTCAATGTCTTCACCCGTCGCCGCCTTGACGAGCGGCGGCCCGCCCAAGAACACCTTGGCTTGCCGGCGTACCATCACAACGAAGTCAGACATGCCGGGCACATACGCGCCGCCCGCCGTACTACTGCCGAACACGAGCGAGATTTGAGGAATGCCGCGCGCCGACAGCCGCGCCTGATTACAGAAGCCGCGCCCACCCTCGACGAACATTTCCGCTTGATAAAACAGGTTGGCGCCGGCGGATTCGACCAACGAAATGCAGGGTAGACGATTTTCCAGCGCGATCTGCTGCGCGCGGAGGCTTTTCTTGACGGTCATCGGGTAGAACGCGCCGCCCTTTACGGTGGCGTCGTTCGCCGTGATAAGGCACTCGACCCCATGAACTCGCCCGATGCCAGCAATGAACGACGCGCATGGGGCTTCGTTGTCGTACATATCCCACGCCGCCAGCGGCGATAGCTCTAGGAAATCGCTACGTGGGTCGAGCAGCCGCTCGATGCGTTCACGCGGTAGTAGCTTGCCGCGCGCCCGGAATTTTTCCTGCGCCGCTGGGCCGCCCCCCTGCTTGACGAGTTCAAGGCGTTCACGCAGTTGCTCGCACTGCGCCAGCATTGCGGCGTAGTTGGTTTGAAACTCTTCACTATCAGTCTGAAGCTTGGACTCGATCAACATAGACTGTTCCGTAAAGCGTGCGTCACGCGGTTGGAAAGTGTTGGTTGATTAGCCCAGCATACGCGCCGCCTCCTACAAAGCAAAGCGTCATTCATTCTGAGGAGAGCTTATTGTCTGGCGGCTTTAAGCGGATACCTTTCGACGCTCGTTTCGATGAACGGCGCACAGACGGAGAGCAGGGTTTCTTCCCGTCGGAAAGCCGTTTTAGAGTGTCAGACCTCACCTGAAGGGGTGCCCTAGCGCGCACGCCCCAAGCGCCGTTAGGAGATGTAGCTTGATGTGATAGGCGCTTTCAGTTGTGGTGTTTGCGGCGGACAGGATTGGCGCGTGCTTTCCGAAGTGGACGGTAAAACCGGCCGCCCGTTGATGACTGCGCTATGCCTGCGTTGTGCCGTCGCACAGGTGACGCCGCGACCCGACGCGGAAACGCTGCATACGTTTTATGCGCAGGCGTACCGTGAAGCCTACAAGGGCGTTCATCGTCCAAAAAAGAAGCACATCGTACGAGCGGCGCGGTCGGCGCGCGAACGCCTTGATTGGCTCGCGCCATGGCTTCTTCCGGGCGCGCGCTTGCTCGACATTGGCGCGGGTGGCGGCGAGTTTGTCGCTGTGGCGCGGGCGCGGGGTTTTGATGCGGAAGGCGTTGAACCGCACGCGGGTTACGCTGCCTATGCGCGGGCGGCGTACGCTGCGCCGCTTGTGAGCGCCCCACTAGACGCGCTCGAACCACAGCCAGTCTTTGACTTGGTGACGGCCTTCCACGTACTTGAGCATCTCCGTGATCCAGTCGCCGCCCTGCGCCGCATGGCCGCTTGGTTGTCGCCGCAGGGAAGGCTGGCGATTGAGGTTCCCAACCTGCTGTACCCATATGCTGCGCCGCACAACACGTTCTTTGCGGCGCACCTCTTTCACTTCACGCCGGAAACATTGGCGACCGTAGCAGCGCGCGCCGGACTTGAGGCGCTTCAGGTACAGGCCGCCGGCGACGGTGCTGTGATCCGCGCCGTATTCCGTCCGGGAGCGTCAACCGTTGCGCCGCCACCTGCTGGTTTGGCGGCGGAGATTATGGCGCTGTATGCCCGGCGAACCTGGAGGCGTTACCTGTCGTCACCGCGCGTCTGGCGCAAGCTGCCGTCGCGTCTGCGCCGCATCGCCGAAGAAGCCTTCTGGAGCACATATTGTCGTCAAGCGCAGGATGTCATCCGCCAGTTTGCCTAAGACGGTCTCCAGAAACGTAGCTATGCCCCGGCTAGGCTGCGTCAACGGTTTTTTGTATGCAGGGGACTTCCACTGTGTTCATAGCGGCGTCCCGCCGCGCCGCAAGGTGTGGCGGCGGCTGATTTCAGAACGGCGCGAAACGCTGCGCCACACGCCAAGCCATTGACGCAGTTCGCGCCGTGAGTGTCGCTCCAGTCAAGGCGGCGACTGCTTGAACGGCTACTCCGTCTCGAAGGCATACTGGTTGAACTTCAGCGTTCGGCTGTTCTCCGTCACCGTCCGCACCACCTGTTCGCTCGCTCCGTTCGGCAGTCGCGCCTCAATTTCCAACGTTACGCTCACTTCCGCGTCCGGCTGACCGAGCAGGTGCGCAATGACTTCCTCGGCAATCCGTCCCGCGTCGCGTCCGACCCGCGCCGGATCAAGCCTGACTGCCCCGTAAAAGCGTCGCAGGGGCGGCGGCACGGACGGCTTCAGCGCATCGGCGTCGGAAACACGCGCCGCCGCCGGTACGGACTGTACCAAATCGGCGCGGCCCGGAACGGATTGGCCGGAAGCGGAAGGCGACGGCGTTTCCTGCGCCAACTGCCGCCGCGCCGCGTCGGGCTTGACGACCAACCCGCCGTCGTCCACACCGAGGGTCAACACCTGCCCGGCGCGCAACCCACGGTAGCGCCCGGCGGCTTCGTCGTAGCCCTCGGCATAGGCGAACGTTTCCATCTCCCAGCTCAGCAAACCGACGCCCTTCTCAACCGCCTGAACCAAAACCCGCGGCCCGGCCAGTCGCGGCAGGTACAAATAACCGGCGAAGTCCTCAATGAGTCGGCGAACGGCGACGTGTTCGCCCCGCCACAGCGGTATCTCGTCCAGATGCTTTCGCAGCATGGTTGCGCCAAGGGACGTTACCAGCAGCTCGTCGTAGCGGAGCTTCTTCCCGGCGCGCGCCGCCAACGCATCCGCTCCCGACAACCGGGCGGTCGTCCACGTCACCGGCGACGCCGGCGTTTTCTGTTCCGGGACCAGCAGCCACTGGTACGTCTCCGGCAGTCGCGCCGCCACGGCGCCTTCCGCCGCCTGTCGCTGAGCCTCCGCCTGACGCAGCTGAAACGGCGACAGGTCGAGCGTGTCCTTCTCCGCGATGATGGACGCCCACGCCAGATACCGACGCACCGCTTCGTCCAAGTCGGAGAGACGCGCCCGGTCGGCCGCGAGGAACACCAGCGTGTTGCGGTACAGGCGCGGCGTGTTCCCGCGTGCATCCAAAATCGCCTGCGCCGCCCGCTCGGCCGCGTTGCCGGCTTCCTTGCCGTAGGGATGCTCCGGCGGCAGCACCACCAGCCGCACGTCCAGTTCGTCGGGCACGTCCGCCCCGGAGCACGGCCAGAGGTGAACCCGCGCGAAATCCGCCGTGTTCCGCAACTCGGCGCGCAAACGCTTCTCCAGTTCGGCGGCGACCTGATCCGGGTCGCGCTTGAGTTGTTCGGCGCGCTCTTCGGCCAACTTGGTTACGGTCGGTTGCGGCGCGTACCACACCCGCGCCCCGTCCTGATACAGATACGTCGCCGCCGCTGCCAACCGGCGCAGCGCGTCGCCAAAAACCGCCGGCGACTCACCCGGCGCAACACAGCCCAACTTCACCCGGCGATCCTCAAGCCCCCGCTGGGCGGCGGCCGTCGTCGGGGCCGAACCCAAGTACACCGCCCGCGCCACGCGCCGCGTCGCCTGCAACTTGCCCAAGTTTGGAAGTTCGCGGTCAAGCTTCATCGGCAGGGAGCCGGCGCCGTCCACATCCTTCTCGATGATCGGCGTCCAGTTGTCGGGCAAGTAGCGCGTGAGTTCAAACCGCACACGCGGATCGTCAATCGGAATGCTCGCCGGTAGGATCAGGGGGCTGCGGTCGCCGCTCTCCCAGAGACGATGAATCACCGCCGCCATCAAACGCAAAACGCCGCGCGTCCGTTGAAACCCGGCCAACGTTGACCAGTCCTCATACAGCCGGTCAAAAACCTCCGGGTGAATGGGATAGGCCGCCTGTAGGCGACGCTCGTAGTCGGCGCTGCGACACTCCGGCGGAAACTCAGCCGCATGCGCGCGGTACAGGTCGGCGAAGGCGCGCGCCGTCACGTCGCGTTGTTTGTAAGCTTCGGGACCGGACAACGGCTCAAACAACCGCCGCCGAACAATCTCGAAGCCTTCTTCGGCCGTCGCCGGACGCCATGCGGACTCCACCCGCCCCACGACGTTGCGCAGCCGCTCCAACGCCTCACGGCCGCGCAGTCCGCCGACTTCCACATCGTCGGCCGGCGCGTAGGCCGTTCCCTGCGTATCCGAAGCCGGCAGCGAAACGACCAGCAGACAGTTTCCCACGAGTTTGACGGACTCGGTGAGCGCCTGCGCAAACGTAAACTGCGTTTCAAAACTGCCGCCGGGCAAATCGTCGGCGTCGTGGAGCTGGCGGGCGTACGCCACCCATTCGTCAATCAAAATCAGGCACGGGCCGTAGTCGCTCAACAGTTCCCGCAGACGGTCGCCGGGGCTGGTGGCGCGCTCGTCGTCCGGCGCAATCCGCGCGTAGGCTTCCGCACCGCCAAGCTGGTACGCCAGCTCACCCCACAGCGTGCGCACCTGCACGCCGTCCGGTTTCACGACGGGGTTGCCGGGCGACAGCTTGTTGCCGACCAGTACGACGCGCCGCACACGCTCCGGCGGCGCAACGCCGGCTTCGGCCAGCACGGCGTCCACGCCGGGGAGTTCGCCGACGCGGACGCCGGAAAACAGGTGGTACAACGCGAGCATGGCGTGCGTTTTGCCGCCGCCGAAGTTGGTTTGCAGTTGGATGACCGGATCGCCGCCCCGTCCCGCCAGTCGCTCTACGGCGCCGACCAACAGCCGCTTGAGACTTTGCGTAAGGTAGGTGCGACGAAAAAACTCCGGCGGATGCCGATACTCTTCCGTCCCTTCGCCTAAGTGAACCTGCCACAGGTCGGCGGCGAACTCCGCCTGTTGGTAGCGCCCGCCGGCCACATCGGGATGCGGCGTGACGACCTCGCGCCACGGGGCAAGATGGCCGGACGCGGCCGGTTCAATGAGCGAACCGCCGACTTTGCGCTTCTCGCCGCGTACTTGCTCGTCAAACCGGGCGCGCAGCAGTTCGAGCTTCATCCGCTCAATCTCATCGGCTTCACGCGCGGAAACGGCCGTCAGCAAACGCGCCGCAGAATCGAGAACGCGATAGGCGTCGTCGCTGGAAAACGCCTCCTGATGCGCCCACTTGTTACGCCAGTCCCGGAGTTCGGAAACCAAGCTGCGTTCGGAGAAGCCGAGCGTTCGTCGGAAGACATCGTTCCAGACTTCCCACATCAGCTTGAGCAGCGCCGCCGCGTCCCACGTCGCAATCGGCTTCTGCCCGGTGAGCGGATCGTCTAGAAAGCGCCGCACCGCGTCATGATGCAGTATCCCGGATTGGAAAGCCGCCTGCACTTCGCGTTCGACGTAGGGACCTAGCCCGGCGCGCAGCGCCTCCATTGCCTTGCCGACTCGTTCCTGATTCGTGACGGCCATCGCTCCTCCTCTGTCGCCGCCGTAGGACGGGACGCCGGGGTGGTGCGCCCGGCGAGTGTGGCTTCCACCAAGCGCCCCGGAAAACCCGCGCACTTGCGGAAACGCTTACGCCTCTTTGTCTCCGAACAGCGTTCCCTGCGCCGCCGCCGCGCCAGCTTCCCGCGCCAGCCGGACAATCTCAGGAAAACTCTGCACCAACGCATTGTACGCCAACGCCTCGGCCGCCCGCTTCCGCCGTTCGCAAA
>JANWUV010000016.1 GCA_025057975.1 Chloracidobacterium sp. | reverse complement strand
CAACCAAAACCCTCGCGTAATCCGCACCCGATGCACTGGCTTCTCATGCCCAGCCCCGTTGTCCGACCCCATCTCATACTCCCCAGCCGGGATCCATACCAACCGTAGCCCCGCCCGACTTTCCCACACTTGCCCCGCGCGCTCACCCGCCGGACGCTCTTCAGGCTCACGCCGCGCCTCCGCCGCCGGACTCACCGGCTGCGCCGGCGGGCGCGGCGAGTCTGCAACGCTCGGGCCCTCGGCCGACATCTGCACCCACCCAATCACTGCCATCGCCCCGGCGACGACAACGACCGCCCCAACCACTGTGACAAGGAACAAGGCAACAAACCGCTCGCCGCCCTTCCTCGCCTTGTTTGACTCCACCCGCAGCCGCTCCTGTATCCACCCCGTCAGGTCAAACTTCCCCCCATCCGCCCCCACCGTCGTCGGCAGACGCAACCCCGAACCCACTTGATTTGAGCCAACTCGCGAGGCGACTTGACTTGAAGCCCCACCAGACGCCGCCCCCGCGCTCGCCGCCACCGTCCGCACGCCCGCACCCGCACCCCGCAACGCCTCCGCCAGCCGTCTCGAAAACGCTCGAATATCCCCCGGCCGCGCGCCGCTTCATACCTCAAACCAGCCGCCAACAACTCATCCACCTCTTCCGTTACCTCAGGGCGCACCGCCGAAACCCGCTCCTTCAACCCACCACGCCGCTGCTCCTCCAACGCCGCCCCTAAACCCATCTCGCCATACGGCCGCCGCCCCGTCAGCAACTCATACGCCACCACCGCAAACGCATGCACATCGCACGCCGCCGTCACCTTCCCCGACCCGCTGAACTGCTCCGGCGCCGCGTACGCCACCGTCCCCAGCCCCACCGCCGTCATCGTCCGCAAGGCATCGCTCCCGTCCCCGCCCGTCGGCCGCGCAATCCCAAAATCAATCAACACCACCTGTTCCTTCCCGTCCGACTGCCGCACAAGCAAAATGTTGCTCGGCCTGACATCCCGGTATGGAAGCAAGTCAACCCGCCATCGGCGACGGTTATGCGGTCAAGCTACTGGCAAGACAGTCTGTGAAGCTGGTGTTATAGCGCTACATCCCCTTGAAAACAGTTTCTGGAACACATTTGGTCCGATGCCCACTAGACAAAGCTCACCTAGGAACCGTCTTTACCGCTGTCCTTGCGCGCCCTCGCGCCCTTCAGCCAACGAGCGTATCAATTTTGTGGGCAAGGCTTACGTCACGCATGGTTAGGCCGCCGGCGTCGTGCGTCCAAAGTGTCAATGTAACCCGGTTCCAGTCATGTAGGCAGATGTCAGGATGATGGTCAGCTTCCTCCGCTAACTTTCCGACTTGGTTGACGAACGTCAGAGCATCGGCAAAGTTGCGGAAGGTCAGCGTGCGCGTCAAACGACCATCCCGACACTGCCAGGCTGGCAACTCGCCAAGCTGTTTCTCCAGCTCAGCCTGTTCCAATAGCATAGGGCGGGTTCTCGACATACTGTACCCCTTTGACTAAACCGAAAGCTCGGAAAGGACTTGAATCAACTGCTCGCGTTTGAACGGTTTCGGAATAAAACCGTCAAAGCCGTGGCGGGCGATGCGTTCCCGCTCAGACGTGCTGGTATACGCCGTCAGCGCGATAATTTTAGCGTGCGCCAAACACGGCTCGACACGCAGTGCGTTGAAGGTCGCAAAACCATCCATGCCCGGCATACCGATGTCTAGCAAAACAATGTCTGGCGACAGCGCGCGCGCCGCCTCCAACCCGCGCGCGCCGCTTGTGGCTAAGTAGGTCTTGTAACCGGCGGCGCTGACAACCGCCCCAAGCAACTTGAGTAAGTTTTCATCGTCGTCAATAACAAGAACCTTCTTAGCGGCTGCCCCCGTAGAAGGCGCAGCCTGCGTAACGCCCGACAGAACCTCGGATGAACCCGACGAGGCGTCGGGTGGGTAGGCGAAAGTTGGCGTTCCCACGGTTGAGGACGACGGCGTTGTTGGAACTTGGAGGACAATTCGCCACCCGTCGGTGGCGCGCTCTAGGGTCAACGCGCCGCCATCGCGCGTCATAAGCAATCGTGCCAAGTTGAGAGCGCCTGAAGTAACAGACTCATCTAGTGCCTGATCACTGCTCACTGAAAGCTGTAGTACCTTCTCTCGCTGATCAGCGCTAATCGTGATTGTCGTTCCTTCAGGGGCGGCGCGCAGCATAGACCGTACGACCAACCACAAGGCTTGGCGGCCAATGGACGAAAGCATCACCGACGGCACTTGGTCTTCAGCCCCGATCCGCAGGGTTTGCCGTTGTTGGCGGGCGACTAGCTCAAGCCCATAGCAAATCCGGCGCAGCGCCGTAAGCAGCTCTGTTGCGGCGGTTGTGGATTCATCCTGTTCGCCAAGCCGCGCCAGATCGCTGTAGTCATCCAACAGTTGCAACATCCTTTCCGCCGCCGACCGAATATGTTGAATACCCTCCTGCCACTGCTCCGCCTCGCCTGCTTTCTCGGCAAGCCATTCCGTCCAGCCTAGAATCGCCGACAGCGGCGCACGTAACTCATGCGACAGGCTGCGCAGGACGTTGAAGGGCAATGGCGTCGCCGGTAGCCTCGCCAAATTTTCATCGGTCGGCGGCGGTACGTGGGACATAAACTGCTGCGGATAGAACGTTTCCCGATGGGCAGGAGACGTTTCTCGGTTGGCGTGGCAAGTCAGCTAGGGGAACATTGGGCATTTGCCCTAAGCCGTAGCGGTAATTCGACTATAACACAAACACATGAACAGAAACCCAAAACGACCCTTTTCAGAGGCTCGGCATCCTAGAAAACGCCGCGCTAATCCTTGGAAAGCGCTGTTTCTTGACCTACCTGGCCCTTGCAGTCGCTATGCAGGAGTTTGTTTGTTTATATCCAAGTCAATGGCCGGCTTCCTATAGCACGGGCGGCGGTGAGCGCTGCAGAGGCCAACTGGTTCTCGGCGCTTGGTTTTCTGTGTCTTATTATCTTCAAACAAAGGTTGAGGCCGCGACGTGATCCAGCCATCCTTCCCAACAGTCCACGAACGCCTAATGCTTGAAACGTTGCGGCTTGCAGAGCAAGGTTATGGGCGGGTCAGTCCGCGCCCGCTGGTTGGCTCGCTTGTCGTCCGTGATGGCGTTGTCGTCGGCCGCGGCTTCTACCACGAGCCTGAACCGGCCCATGCGGAAGTCTGGGCGTTAGGTGAAGCCGGATCACAGGCGCGCGGCGCGACGTTGTACGTCAATCTTGAGCCTTGTTCCCACTATGGGCGGACGCCGCCCTGTACGGAAGCCATCATCGCCGCTGGCGTCACCCGCGTTGTCGCCGGGATTCGCGATCCCAATCCGCAAGTTAACGGACGCGGCTTCGCGCAACTACGCGCCGCCGGGATTGAAGTCATCACAGACGTACTGGCGGTGGCCTGTACACGACTCAACGAGGTGTTCATTGTCAACCAGCTTGAAGGGCGTCCCTTTGTCCACCTCAAAATCGCCATGAGTTTGGACGGCCGCATTGCTACCCGAACCGGCGCTTCCCGATGGATTACCGGCGAGGCGGCGCGAGCGGCTGGGCAAGCGCTGCGGCATCGTTCCGACGCCATCGCCGTTGGCGTCGGAACGGCGCTAGCCGACAATCCCCTACTCACCGACCGGACGGGACGCTGCCGCCACCGCCCGCTGGTGCGCGTTGTCTTTGACTCGGCGCGCGTGAGGTTGCCGCCGGACGCCGCCCTTGTACAAACGGCGCGGCAGTTCCCAACGTGGCTTGTCACTGTCGCCACGCCGGACAACACCGAACGGCTGGCGCAACTTGAACAGCAAGGGGTACGCATCCTGCTGGTGGAAGCCGATCCGCAGGGGCGGCCGCAACTCGCCGCCGCACTGAACCGCCTGTTCTCGGAAGGCGTCGCAAGTCTGCTGGTTGAAGGCGGCAGTACACTGGCTGGGGCCTTGGTGGACGCTCGCCTAGTTGACAAAGTCACCTGTTTCATTGCGCCGCGCATCATTGGCGGCACTGCTGCCCTAAGCGCCGTTGGCGGCCGAGGCGCAGCGACGCTTGACGACACACTCCCGCTTGTCGATGTTAGCCTGGAGTCGGTCGGAACGGACTTTGCCCTGACTGGCTACACCGGCCGCGCCATCATTGCGGCTCTTGACGAAGCGCGCGCCGCTGAGCAGCGCTCTACGCCTTGACGCCAAACACATTGGCGAACCAGCGCAGACCTTCCGGCGTTCCGCTTGACTCCGGGTGAAACAATACGCCCTCGCGTGGGTGTGTCCGATGCCGAAAGGCCAGCACCGCTCCCGCCGGCGTCGTCGCCGTGACCTCTAGCCCTTCCGACAGGTCTGCAGAACTCAAGCGTGGCAGGCGGGGTGTCCAAGCGCGAAACCGGTACTTCAGGTTCCCAAACGACAGCCGGCCGTCATGGCAAACCTCAACTACGCCCGGTGCAAGCGGCCGCTCGTCTGGGACTCGGACGCCCAGCGCAGCGGCAAGGGACAACGCACCATTGCCGATACCGATTAGGACGACATGACTGGGAAGCTTCTTGACCAGCGTATCAATGACCGCCTGTGCCTCAGCCGGCGCACGTCCCGTTACAAGGACGATGTGCGTCACACCGGAAAGGTCAAGACCAGCCGCCGGCGATGACAACGTGCGCACCACCGGCGTCCAGCCCAGTGCCGCCACGGCGTGGGCGACATTGAACGCGACGGAGCTTTCATCATCCAAAACGGCAATGGTTGCGGTCATCAGCTTTGGCGTTGGCATTGCTACTGGCCAGGACCAATGCCTGCATCGGAAGCCGTCACCGGCGGCAGCGCTGACCCTTTGCACCGGCGGACAACCGAGTTGAGGTTTTCGTCGCGACTCCGCGCCAGCACTTCGTCAAAAAGCTGATTCGCGTCTGCCGTCCGCCCGTCGAGCTGCAGCATGAATCCACGGAATGCGACCGATGACAGATCATTCGCGTCGTGAACAACGGCTTGCCGGAAGTCTTCTTCCGCCAGAGCATATTTCCGCTGCTCCCAGTGGATGCGTCCACGGTAGTTATAGGCAAAGTTCTTGCAAGACTCGTCTTCGCAAGTCCGCGCCGCTACAGCGAAATGGTCAAGCGCGTCGGTGAACTTTCGCTGGTGATAGAGTGCAATGCCAAGATTGAGATGGGCTTTGCCAAAACCAGGTGCCGCCCCTAGGACGGCGCGGAATTGGCGCTCCGCCTCGACGTAGTCTTTACGCATCAGCGCCTTGACGCCGCTGGCAAAGGCGGCTTTGGTCGCATCTGACAGCGCGCTATTGTCCTCTAGCGGCTTAGGGGTATCGTTGATTCGGATGTCGCCGTTGTGCGTCGAGCCGCCTTTCGACGGCTTTGGGTCAGAGCTTTGCGCCTGTCGGCCGCCATCGCGTGACCAAAAAAGAAAGTATGCGCCGACAGCGCCGCCGACCATTACCAATGTCGCCGCCAGCGCCAAGGCGGCCACGACACCCCCCATCCCACCACCCCACCTGGCTGGCGGAGCCGTCGCTGGGGTGACTACGGGTGGCGTCGGAGGAGGATTCAGCTGGGGCAACCCATCCCCAGACGGTGGGGACGCATCACTCGACGCGATCGATTGCTCCGTGGACAGTGGCGGCGCATAACCCGGCTGCAGGGGGACAGCCGCCGCTGTCGGTTGTGGCGTTGCGCCGCCAGTCGCCGCCGCCGAAGATGCCTTGGTCGGCACGGTGGGGTACGCCCTTTCGCCTGAAAATGAAGCTGCTCCGGGCGTAAAAGGATTTGTTGTCCCCGCCGCCATCTGAGGCCGTGTGGAAGCCTGTCCGGCCTCCAGTTCACTGATAAACTCTCGCACCGTCGGCGTCCGCCGATCGCGCTGACGCTGCAACGCACGCAGCAACGCGGCTTCGACGCCCGGCGGAATGACGACACTTGGATTCGCTTGCTGAAGCGGTAGCGGGTCTTCCGTCAGCCGCTTGACCATGAGCGCCTGCATGTTGTCGCCGGTAAAGGGCAGCCGCCCGGTCAACATTTGGTAAATGATAATGGCCAAGCTGTAGATGTCTGAGCGGGCA
Source organism: Chloracidobacterium sp. (assembly GCA_025057975.1). Lineage (NCBI taxonomy): Bacteria > Pseudomonadati > Acidobacteriota > Blastocatellia > Chloracidobacteriales > Chloracidobacteriaceae > Chloracidobacterium > Chloracidobacterium sp. The sequence goes on along the minus strand of JANWUV010000016.1, from coordinate 71,617 downwards.
TCAAGGCGCTCACCGGCCAGCTGCTCCGGCGACATGTAAAGCGGTGTCCCAACCACAAACCCAGCTTGAGTCAAATCTTGGCCGCGCTGGGGCGCGTCGCTGGCGATTTTGGCAATGCCGAAATCGAGAATCTTGACCCAATCGCCTTCGTCGCGTCGCGCCAGCATAATATTGTCCGGCTTGAGATCGCGGTGGACGATGTTCATCCGATGGGCGGCTTCGAGCGCCGCCGCAGCCTGCCGTGCAATGTTGAGCGTTCGCCCCAACGGCAGCGGACCTTCGCGCCTGAGCACCGACGACAGCGTTTCTCCTTCAACAAACTCCATCGCCAAGTAATGCAGCCCGTCGTCATCGCCGAAGTCATAGATGGTGACGGCGTGGGGGTGATTGAAGGCGCTGGACATTTGCGCTTCACGGTTGAAACGCGCCAGCGCGTCAGGATCGGAAGCAAACGACGCGCTTAGGACTTTGACGGCGCATAGGCGATTGACCTTGAGCTGCTCCGCCTTGTATACCGCGCCCATGCCGCCCTCGCCTAACTTGCTAAGGATGCGAAAGCGGCCGGCAATAACGCGCCCAATTAGTGGATCGCTTGGCGGCGACGCCGTGGACATGATGGCAATCGTTTCATCCATGGAAGAAACTCTGCCTGGAACGGTCTAGCGCGACAGTTTGCGGTTCGCCACTCGGCGCGCGCCATTGGAAAACTCTGGTGTGACGCCTGCTTCGCGCGCCATGAATGCCTGAAATCGTTCAGCTTCGGCGTCGCGATCGTGAAAATCAAGCAACGACTGACGCACTACGGCGCGAATGTCATAAACCATCGTCGCCACCAGCACCGCCAGCAGAAGCACACAGATCATCAGCCAGCCGACGAGTTGACCCGGTCGGAACCATTCGCGGAACTCAATGCCGAAACCGACCAGCGCCGTCACCACCACCAACAAACCGCCACTCAACAGCCGACGGCCCACACGGGCGCGCAGGGCGTCGGACACGCCGCCAGTAAGACGCGCAGCAGCGTAGCGCCGCAGCTCAAGCCAGACCAGCGGCGTGAGAACAATTCCAACCAAAATGAGTGGTACGAACCCCATGCCTGCCGCCCTCCCCCTGCCGGATGTGGTGCGCTTTGACGCTATACAAAGCCTCAATAGGTGGCAAGGCGGTTGGCTTGAGCCGTCCACCGTCGCATAATCGCGGCTGCACTTTATCCCCTGTGGAGACGCTATGACCGGTTGGCATACTGTTCAGAAAAGTTTTTTGGCGGTTAGCCTGACGGTCGGCGCAGCTTGCCAAGCCACGTCGCCGTCACCCACACCTTCCTCCGCTTCGTCGCCGAGCGCTTCACCGTCAACCTCGTCGCCGAGCGCGCCCGCGCCGTCACCGACGCGCACAAGCAAACCGGCCCCAACCTTCGTGGTTGAAACCCTCAACGCCGGCAAGTTCAACCTTAGTGAACACCGTGGCAAGGTGGTCGTCGTCAACTTCTGGGCGACATGGTGCCCACCCTGTGTTGCGGAAATGCCTGGCTTTGACGCCGCCTACCGCCGCCTCAAAGGCGATGGGTTGGAAATTGTCGGTTTGTCGCTCGATCAAGAAGGCCCCGGCGTCGTGAAGGACTTTCTCGCCAAGCGCCGCATCAGCTATCCGATTGCCATGGGCACGCCAGAGACGGCAATGCGCTTCGGCATCGGCAACAGCATTCCCTACACGGTCTTCATTGACCGGCGGGGCAACATTCGGGAGGCCGTCACCGGCGGCATCAGCGCGTCAGTTTTCGAACAAAAGGTCAAAGCGCTGCTGGCGGAACCAGCGTAGTCACCCAGTGCGCGGGCGGAGTATCGCCAAACGGATTGCGGGCGGCGCGTTTGGCCGCCAACCGCCCGCATGCGCCATGGGGATCGGCCAAAAAGTCCTGCAGCGTTTGCGCTTCGCCGGCCTGTGCCGCCGCCAAATCCGGCGGATCGTTGACGCCGATGTAGTGCAGCCGCTCCGGCGGCCAGCCCAATACGGCGGCATGCAGCCGAAACCGCTGTTCTTTGAACCGCCATCCGACGACATACACCCGAACAGGCCGTACGCCAAGCGTGTCGTGAAAGCAATGGAGGCTAAAGCGCAAGTTCTCGTAGGAGTCACGTGCAAACGCTTCGATGAGCGTCCGCGCCGCCGCCTCCGAGCAACCCCACCACGATTGGGCTTGCGCGACTCGCCGATAACTTTCGGCTTCGCTCAAGGCAGGATAGGCGGCGTGCGTCCGTCCACCGGAAAAGACCAACCAGCGGTGAGAAGCCTCCGCAACCAAGCGGACGCCGGCTACAATGTGCGCTACGTAGCAGCCACCTTCACCGCGCTGGTACGGTTGCAGCGCCCAAGCGTCATCCGCCGCCAAGTCCGGCGCGTCCGGCGTACGGCAAACGGCATGCCCCGGTACGAGCACCAGTTCCGGCGTTACCATCGCTTCCAGACAGGCCAATCGCGGCTCTACCTCAAAGTGGAGTGTGGCGGTCGGGACACCCCGATCCCATAGGCGAGTTCAAGTGGGATGATGGTCGGTTCCTGTTTACCACTGACCTGCCAGCCGACAACGCCCAGAGCCCAGCCGCAAATGACTTCACCCAACCCCAATGCGGGCTCAATCAGTCGCCGCCGGTCGTATGGGCCGTCGAGATTGGTTCCGTCCATGAGCTGGCCAGTGTGGTGTACGGCGAGGACTTTGCCGTTTCCAGCCGATGCGCCTTCGTTGCTCCGAATGTTCTCGATTGCGAGATTTGCCACGTTGTCGCCGTCCTTTGGTTTCGATACCCTGATGTACCGGAAAGTTTTTAGGTCTGACGGCAGCGGCGGTTTGAACTGGTAGCCTGCACGAAGCCTGCTCCTCACAAAGAAGCTTTGCGATGGCCGCACCATACACGAAACGCCCGACGATTGGGATCACGGTTCGGATTGACCCCGACAAAGACTCCTATCATCTGCGCACGACGTACCCGCGCGCCATTCACCAAGCGGGCGGCGTTCCGTTGCTGATTCCGCTCATTACAGAGGCGGGCTATTTGGAAACCATCGCCGATCTCCTCGACGGCATTCTCCTGAGCGGCAATCCCGCCGACGTTGATCCGGCGCGTTACGGTCAGGCGCCGCACATTGCCCTCGGCCCGGTTCACCCAGAGCGCGATGAAACCGACGCGCGCCTACTCCAACTGGCCGACGCCAAGCGGCTGCCGGTGTTCGCTGTCTGCTATGGCATGCAGATGCTCAACGTGCATCGTGGCGGGACGTTGTTTCAAGACCTCGCTTCGCAGGTTGAAAACGTCATGCAGCATCAACAGCGCGGGTCGTTTCGCCGCCTCGCACACGGGATTCAGATTGACCGAGACAGCCTGTTGGCCAAGCTGGCGGGCGGGGTGACGGCGCGCGTCAACAGCCATCATCACCAAGGCATAGACGAACTCGGCCGCGACCTGCGCCCGGTCGCTTGGGCGGCTGACGGCGTGATTGAAGCGGTCGTCGGGACGCGCCCGGATCACTTCGTGCTGGGCGTTCAGTGGCACCCGGAAATCAACGCCGATCACGACCCCTTCTCACAGGCTTTGTTCAAGCACTTTGTCGCCGAAGCCGCCCTGCATCGGCAACGTCCGCCGCTGGAGTGATGTCACGTATGGCTCTGGTTCGTCCTTTCCGCGCCCTGCGCCCAAGCGCCGACACCGTTGCGGCGGTCGCCGCCGTTCCCTACGACGTGGTCAGTACGGCTGAAGCGCGCGCGCTGGCCGCCGGCAACCCCTACAGCCTGCTGCATGTCACCCGTCCCGACATTGACTTGCCGGATGACACGCCGCCGGACGCCGAACTTCAGTACCACACGGCGCGGGTCAACTTTGAGCGGCTCAAACGGGAGACGCCGCTGACCACCGACGCGGAAGCGAGTTTCTTTGTCTATCGGTTGGTGATGGACGAACGCGCTCAAACTGGCGTCGTCGGCCTATGTGCGGTGGACGACTACGATCGGGACGTGATTCGCAAACACGAAAAGACGCGCCCGGATAAGGAAGATGACCGGACGCGGCACGTTCTGGCGTTGCGCGCCCATGTCGAGCCGGTGTTTCTGGCGTACCGCGACACGCCGACGCTGGACGCGCTCATGGCGGAGGCCTGCGCTGCGCCGGCGCTGTATGACTTCACCGCGCCGGACGGCGTTCGGCACACCGTCTGGCGCATGCCGGATGCGGCGGCGGTGAGCGCCGCCTTCGCCGACGTACCAACGCTGTACGTGGCCGACGGCCACCATCGTTCGGCGAGCGCGAGTCGCGCGCGAGCGACTTTACGCGCGCAGGACACCCATCCCACCCCGGACGCGCCGTACAACTTCTTTCTTGCGGTGCTTTTCCCGGCTGGACAGCTCCGGATTCTGCCCTATAACCGTGTGGTCGGCGACTTAAACGGCTGGACGCCTGCGGCCTTGCTGGACGCGCTGCGGGAGCGTTTTGCCTCCATCCCAACGACGCCAACGCCGACGGCCGAGGGAGACTTTTCGGTGTACTGCGCCGGTGGCTGGCATAGCTTTCGGTTTCATCCGGCGGCGGGCGGCGACGTACTGGCGCAACTGGATGTCAGCCGCCTGCAAACTCAGGTACTGGAACCGTTGTTCGGAATTACCGATCCCCGGACGGACAAGCGACTGGATTTTGTCGGCGGGATTCGCAGCACGACCGAACTGGAACAACGGGTCAACGACGGCCGGGCAGCCGTGGCGTTTTCCCTGCACCCGACCTCACTGGACGCGCTGTTTGCGGTCGCCGACCAGGGCGCGGTCATGCCGCCGAAGTCCACGTGGTTTGAACCAAAGCCCCGTTCAGGGCTTCTGATGTACGCTTTTGACGATGCAGGCTAAGTAGCCTGAACGGCGCACCAGACTGGTCGTTGTGCGCTTGCGATAAAGCGCGTCAGCTGGGACTGCGCTCCCGGAAAACTCAGGCCCACCAGAGATTAGGTTTGACACTGCTTTCCGGTTGGTGATAGAAGGCGGGCATTTCCAAGTTGAGACTTTCGAGCGCCTGTCTGTCTTCTGCCCTGATCTGTTCTCACAGTTTCTGTGCTCGGGAGCTCGACGCCATTCAGGTTTGAAGTCTGGAGATGCCATGGCTTTACGTACCAGTCTTTGGCGCGCATCGGCTTTTTGTGTGCTGACGGCCTGCGGAACAGTCGTGACAGCGGCACAGTCTCCAACATCGTCTGCTGCCTTGACGGCTGCGACGCCGGCGCGGTCGCTCATTGCGGCCGCTGAACGCCACTACAAACGTGGGGAAGAAGCTTTTCGCAATGGGCAGTTTGAGGAAGCCGGTCGGTGTTTCGCCGAAGCCCGCGCCATTTTTGACCAAGCGCCGGCTGAAGTGCGCGCCGAGCAAGAGGTTCAGGCGTATGTCTTTGAGCTTCAGGGCCGGATTGAGTTGCTGCGAACGGGTCTGCGTCAGGCGGCGCTGTCGGCGTCAGACGTCGGCTCCTACCGCGACGAACTGGCGGCGCTTGATGTCAGCCAGATTAGCGCCCGCCCAACCGCCGAACTCAACATGTCGAACTTTGACTTCAAGTTCACTGTGACGGCGCAGGTCTACCAGTTTATAAACTTCTACACAACCGGTCGTGGGCGCATCACGATGGAGCGCGGACTGATTCGGTCGGGACGCTATCGTGACATGGCCGAGCGTATCTTCGCAGAAGAAGGCGTCCCCAAAGACCTGATCTGGTTGGCGCAGGTTGAGTCCGTCTGGCAGCCACGAGCGCTATCCTACGCCAAGGCGCGCGGCATCTGGCAATTTATCCCCAGCACCGGCCTGCGCTTTGGACTGCGGCAAGACGCCTACATGGATGAGCGCGTAGCGCCGGAGGCTTCCACCCGTGCGGCGGCGCGGTATTTGAAGTTTTTGTATAACTATTTCGCCGGCGATTGGCTGCTGGCAATGGCGGCGTACAACTGTGGCGAGCGGAACGTCGAGCGGGCAATTGAACGGTGCGGCTACGCCGACTTCTGGGAACTACATCAGCGTGGCCTGTTGCCCCGCGAAACCCAGAACTACGTCCCGGCGATTCTGGCGGTGATTGCTATCGCCAAAAATCAGAAGCAATACGGGTTTAATGTCACGCCTGACCCGCCGATGCGGTACGACACCTTCCAGCTTGATACGTCGACTTCGCTGGCGGTGGCGGCCGACTTGTTGCATATCCCACTCAACGAACTTTTAGCGCTCAATCCCGAACTGCACCGGCCGCTAGCGCCAGCTGGTTTCAGCCTCAAGATTCCGGTCGGTGCGCGTGAACGCTTCGCCGCCGCCTACGCCGCTTTGTCGCCGCAGGACCGCTTAGGCGTCCCTCAGTCGTCTGCGCCCACCGTAGCGGAAACTCGGCCGGTGGCGCAGCCGCGTTACACGACCCGCAACGCCCGTACAACGGGGCGGCGGTATCGTACGCGCTACTGAGCACAAGCTGGTTTTTTTGGTCTTCGCGCCGTGTGCGCTAGCCTTGCCGATAAAGCCTCGTGCCGCACACGGCGTTTTCAGGCCCTGCGATGGACGCTCAACCCTCACCATCGGCGCGGATTTTCCTTGCGCTGGATACGCCTGACCGGTCGGCCGCCGAGCGACTGATGCAGTTGCTGTCGCCCTATGTGGGCGGCTTCAAGATTGGCAAAACGCTGTTTACAGCGGCGGGACCGCCGGTGGTTGCAGCGGCGCTGGCGACTGGTGCGCGCGTCTTTCTTGACCTGAAATTCCATGACATCCCGCACACGGTCGCTGGCGCAGTTGCGGCGGCGGCGGCACTGGGCGTCCATCTTTGTACGGTGCATACCTTGGGTGGAAGCGCCATGCTCCGAGCGGCGCAGAAGTCCTTGGCGACCTGGCCGACGGCGATGCAGCCGGTCCTACTTGGTGTCACGCTGCTGACCAGCGCTGACCAAACCACGCTGAACGAGATTGGCCTGCAGGGAACACCGGAGGAGGCGGTACGACGTCTGACCAAGTTAGCCGTCACCTGTGGGTTGGGCGGCGTCGTATGCTCGCCGCAGGAAATTGCCGCTGTTCGGCGGTTGGCGCCGGCTGATTTCCTTGTTGTTACGCCGGGCATCCGGTTTGGAGACGCCGTGCCGGATGATCAGCGACGGACACTAACGCCGCGTGAGGCGCTGGCGGCCGGGGCTGATTACCTTGTCGTTGGACGACCAATTACCGCTGCGCCAGACCCAGTCGCCGCCGTGCAGCGGCTGGTTTCAGAGTTGTCCACTAGTTGAAGACGCGGATGCTTTTCTGTTCACCCGGCAGGACGTAAGTTGGAAGTAAGTCGTCCATCTGCGTTCCTGAGGTGCTTTGCATGTTGTCACCCCTAACGACATTCAGTTGGGTGGCGCTCCTTCAAGAGTCGCCAAGCTTCAACCAATTGCCCTTGCCAATGCGGATTACCTTCACGGTCGTCGCCATCGGCACAGCGTACGCCGTCTGGGTGTTTGTTTTTCGAGACCTGGTGCGTCAGGCAACTCGCGTGGAAGCGCGCGATCAGACACGACTGGCGCGTTTAGCCGAAGCGCGCCAACTGGGGGCTGCTATCGGCGAGCCATGGGTTCTCGACCGCTTGAATGTCGCAGACCCCAATGAATCCGAGCGCGCTTACACAGCCGTTCAATTGTATGAACATGGGTTTGTGATGGCCAGCCTGTATCATCAAGGTTGGCAATCGGAGGTTGCAGCGACGTACGCCGAAGTCGAAGCGGTTCGAAGCTATACGGAACGTCAGTTAACGGGTTTTCGGGCGGCCATTCTTGGCCCACTGGCTTACTTGGTTCAAAAAAAGCGCTACTACCTTGGCATGCTGATCAGAAACCCGGATGGTTTGATTCAAACGATATTGCTTCAGGGAAACCGAAGCACAACGGAAAAACTGGCGGCGGCGATTGATTCGGCGCGAAACCTAGCAAATCTGACAGCTATTGCACCGGAAACCATGCTGTCGGCTACTGACTAACACCGATTCGGGTAAAAAGTATTTCCCTTTTTTGGACGGTTTCGTCTATAAGTAACGGTGAGACATTCAAGGGACTCTCGCCACTTGAAGTTATTACGAAACTGCTTGGGAAAAGGGGAACATGAGCAATATGCCGAACACAAAGCAAGCTTCGTCTCAGGGTGAAACGAAAAAGCGTCGTGGGAGAGTGTCGCAGCATCTCACCATTCCGGTTAGTCGTCAGACCATGGCAGTGCTGGAAACCTACGTGATGCTGGGGCAGGCGACCTCGGCCAGCGCCGTTGCTGCACGGCTTCTGTCACGCGCCGCTGACGAATTGCGCGAAACTTTAGCTCGTCAGCTGAACAGTAATCTCGGTCGCGAGCCAAAGGAGGAGACATAACCAAATTGCGTCACCATGCCTCTCAGTGAAGCTGGTTACGTACCGAAGCTCCGGTGGGACGATGAGTGTTCATCCACCGGAGCTTGTTTTTTGACCGGCGTCAAAATATCCTCGCAACAGTGTACAGGATGGTCCCTGGCGTTTTGAGGTCGTCACGATAGCCAACGCTGCTCTATCTGTATCGCGCTTTGCGTCGCGCCATTCTGCTTGGTTCAGAAGCTGGCGGTTGGTAGGTGACGCGCAACCGATGAATAAACCGCCTGTTTCACGCTGGATTGAGGTTAGTTTGGTTGTTCTAGCGCTTGGTGTGTATGCCAACACATTCCAGCACGGCTTCACCTTCGATGACTTAGGCGTTATTCTCCACAACCCGGCGATTACCGATTGGCGACGGATTCCGAAGCTTTTTACGCAAGGTTACTGGAGCCACTTATTCAGCGGCGTCGGCAACTACCGCCCGCTGACAATGACGACCTTTGCGGTTGAGTACACGGTCTGGGGCGAACAGCCGGCCGGCTACCATGTCGTCAACGTCATCCTGCATGTCCTCAACACGTGGCTGCTATTTCATTTATTGCGCCTGTACCATACGTCACCGTGGGTGGCGGGTGTTGCAGCGATGATCTTTGCCGTTCATCCGGTTCATACTGAAGCCGTCGCTGGAATTGTTGGACGGGCGGAACTCCTTGGCTTCTTCTTCGGCGGTCTGATGTGGTGGAGTTGGCGTCGCGCCGCCGTCACCCGAACAGCCGTCGGGTGGTGGCGCGTCGCGGCGGCGGCGGCCTATCTGGGGGCGTTGCTTTCCAAGGAAAACTTTATTGTCCTGCCGGCGGCGCTGTGGCTGGCGGAAGTCCTCCGACGGCGGCGGCGTCTAACGACGCCGGCGGCATGGTTTCACCTGACTGTACCGTTTGGGGTGTTTGTTCTCCCACTTGTCGTCTACTTCCAACTTCGTGCACTGGCTGGAGAAGGTTTCGCACAAACGTCGGGCGTCGGCGACATACCGCTGGATGGCTACACGTTGGGGCAACGCATCGTCGCCATGGCAGGCGTCAGCGTCGAATGGTATCGCTTGGTGGTCATTGGGTATCCACTCAAGCCTTGGTACGACGGTCTGAATGTCAATATCGAGCCAGTTTGGACTTGGCGTGCAACGCTGGGCGCAGTCGCGGTGACGGTGTTGGCGGCGCTTGGGCTGGCAACGTGGCGACGCGCACCGCTGGTCGCCTTCGCGGTTGGGCTGTGGTTCATCACGCTGGCGCTGGTGAGCAACATCCCGATCCCACTGGGGACGCTGGTCGCTGAGCGATGGCTGTATGCGCCCTCGGCTGGCTATGCTATCGCCGTCGGATATGGTGCGTGGCGTCTGTGGCGTCGTCCTAGCGGTGTGTATCGCATTATGGTCGTGGTTTGGCTTGGCGTGATGGTCGGCGGCTACGCCTACGGCGCAACGCGCCGCAACTTGGACTGGCGAAACAACTTCACACTCTTCCGGCGTTTCATTGAAACCGATCCTGGTCATCCGCTTGGGTACATCAACACGGCGAACTTCTTCATTGACACAAATCGGCCGCTGGCACGGAAGTTATATGAAACCGCTCTGCAGCTTGACCCGCGCTCCATCGTGCCGCAGTTGCAACTGGCTCAGTTTGACATTGAAGAACAGCAGTGGGCGGCGGCCGGAGCGCGGTTGGAGCGGCTTCTTGCGCGCAAGCCCCCTAACTGTCCTGTGCCTTCCCGCGACTGGGGCGTCGCCCATGCGTTATACGCGCGTGCGCTGGCTGCAAGCGGTGCAGCGACCTTGGCTGAGCAGGAAGTCGAGTTGGCGCTCCGCTACGGCGCGGATGACGCCAACGTTTTACTCACCGTGGGTGCGACTTTTTTGCAACTTAAGCGCCATGACGAGGCCGTTCGGTTGTTTGAGCGGTTGGTTGAGCGATTCCCAAACAACGTCGCCTACCAGCAACGGCTTGAGGAGGCGCTTCGCCTTCAGGCAGGCTCCTGAACCTTATCGAGGAGCGCCGCCACAATGCGTTTAGCCGCCCGGCCGTCCCAGAGCGCTGGACGCCGCGGTTCAGTGGGATAAGGTGACGCAAGGCAAGTTTCGGCGGCGGCGATGACGGTATCGGGGTTGGTTCCAACCACGCGATTTGTCCCTTCCCAAACGGTGATAGGGCGCTCCGTCGTCGTGCGCAAGGTAAGACAAGGGACACCCAACGCCGTTGTTTCTTCCTGCAAACCGCCAGAGTCAGTCAAAACCAGCCGCGCATGCCGCCACAGTTGCAGAAAATCTAAGTAACCAAGGGGCGGCAGCCGGCGCAGCGCGGCAACTTCCGGCAAGGCAAGCGCTTCCAGTCGGGCTTGCGTTCGCGGATGAACTGGAAAGACAACCGGCAGCCGTTCGGCCAACCGCGCAAGAGCGTCCATTAACCGGCGTAGCGTCTCTGGGTCATCTACGTTGGAAGGACGGTGCAGGGTGACGACGGCGTATGCGCCCGGCGACAGTCCAAGCTCACGGAGGATCGGGGACGCCGCCGCACGGGGCAACGCTGCCAGCAGGCTGTCCACCATAACGTTGCCGACACGCCGAATCCGCTCCGGCGCGACGCCCTCCCGCAGAAGGTTGTCGTCCGCGTCGGCGCTAGGCGTCAACAGTAGATCGGCCACGGCGTCCACGAGACGCCGATTGATTTCTTCCGGCATGGTGCGGTCAAAACTGCGCAGACCAGCCTCGACGTGCGCGACGCGCAACCCGCATTTGACCGCCGTCAGCGTCGCCGCCAACGTCGTATTGACATCTCCCACCACCACCACCCAGTCCGGTCTTTCCTTGCGGAAGACTGGCTCTAGCGCCAGCATTGCTCGTGCAGTTTGTTCCGTATGCGTCCCCGATCCAACGCCCAGCGCATAATCCGGGGGCGGCAGGCGTAAGTCGTCAAAGAAGGCGTCCGTCAGGGCAGCGTCGTAGTGTTGTCCGGTATGGATAATGCAGTGCCTTACGTCCGGATGCCGCGCCAGTTCACAGGCGATGGGCGCCAGTTTGACGAAGTTGGGGCGCGCGCCGACGACACTACAGATGTTCATGTACGCCTTCCTAATCGCTCTCCTGCGGGGCGCAAGTTTCCGAATCCCCGGAAAACTGTTTGCCCGGCCACATTCTACGGCCGCCCTCCGGCTCACGATGATGGCTCGACAAGGCAACTTTGAACAAGTTGTTCACGTAACCTTAGGTTGAAGGACTGCAAATCGTTTCTAAGGATGCCGAGTTGAGGAGGGTTTTGGTGATGAACGAACCGATGTACGCTATGCAGCGCGCCAACGGCGAATGGTTGACGACCGAAATCGAAGGCGTTCGCTGCTTGCCGGTCTTTCGGGATGCGGCGGCGGCGCGGCGTGTCCACCGTCGGGTGGGTGCGTTGATGGTGTATCGTCCGCAACCGCTGGATACGGCGGTCATTGAGCGCCTGAAGCGTCAGACGCCGGAGCTGAAGTTCTGGCTGGTTGACGAGTTCGCACCGAAGGCGGATCTGACGCCAGGGCGGTGGCTGTCGCCGGAGGAGGTCATCACAATGGGACGCGAAGGCGACTACGCTATGACGGCCTGACGCCGTGCTGTAGCTGCAATGATCCAATCGGTCGCAAAGGGAAAAGACTTGGCGCACGACATTGACCCGGCGACGCAACTGCACCTGACGTATGTGTACGGCCCGGTACCGTCGCGGCGGCTGGGGTTGAGTTTAGGCGTCAACCCACTACCGGTTGAAACCAAGGTTTGTAATTTCGACTGTCCGTATTGTGAATGCGGTTGGACGGTTTCCGACCGTCCAACCGGGCGTATGCCGAGCGTCGAGACGCTGGTCACTGAGCTTGAGACCAAGTTGGCGGCGTGTCGGGCGCAGGGCGTTCGCCTCGCCGCCGTCACCTTTGCTGGCAACGGCGAACCGACGCTGCATCCTCACTTTCGTCAAATTATTGAAGCCGCCTGCGCTCTGCGTGACGCCTATGCGCCACAGGCCAAAATCGCCGTGTTGACCAACGCGACCCGTCTGCGGCACCCCGACGTCCGCGCCGGGTTGATGCGCGCCGACATTCGGCAGTTCAAGCTCGACGCTGGCACGGAGATGCTGTTTCAGCGGGTTGACCGTCCCTTTGGGAAATTGACCTTGGCGCGGATTGTAGACGACATCTGCGCCTTCGACGCACCCAAAATGCTGCAGAGTATGTTTTTTCGCGGCCAGTCGGGCGGTATGGCGATTGACAACACTACGCCGGAAGAAATTGAGGCATGGCTTCGGCACGTGGCGCGGATTCGTCCGACGGAAGTGCATTTGTACAGCCTTGACCGTACGACCGCCGAACCGACGCTGGAAAAGGTTTCCCACGCGGAACTTGAAGCCATTGCGGAACAGGTGCGGGCGCTGGGCATACCAGCCACAGCATTTTAGCCGCTTTTTCGCCGAGAGGCGAGGTTCCCCAACGTGAGGCAAGAGCAGAGCCTTACGCCGAAGTTTACGGCTTGCGGCGGAGAGGTGGCTGCCTTCGTAGGGCCGCACGAAAGTTGATCAAAAAACAGCTATGACGCTAGGGCCGCCCGGACATAAAAGGCTGTCAAGTCGGCGGCTGAAACGGTTGTTCCGGCTGCGAGTCGCGCTGCCAGCAGCGGTATGGCGACCGGCGCCGTCCACAGCGGCGGCGCATGACGCAACCAATCGCTGGCTATTACGCTAAGCCGTTCATCGTCCAACAAGGTTAGACCGTCGCCTGTGATGACGCCGGGCCGAGCGGTAGGCGCTTGCGCCGCCAGCAACGTTAGAACCTGTTCAACATTCCCGGTCAACGCCTCAGTAAACGCCTGTGGGAACTTCCCCGGCGCGACGACGAACCCCTGACCGTGGACATCCCGCCGGTGAGAGACTTGCACAACGAGTACAGCGGTTGGCTCGTGAACCGTTACGGCGCTGGCGGCGACTTCGAGCGTCGTTGCCGTAACAATCGGTAGGTTACCTGGTTGCGCTAAGCCTTTGACGGCTGCCAGCCCGACACGAATTCCCGTGAAGCTGCCAGGACCAACCAACGCGCCAACGGCTGACAGTTCTTTGGGCTGGACGCCCACCCGTTCTAGCAGGTAGGCGATGTCGGCGACGACTAGATGGGCGCTGGGCTGTTGACTGCGAACACCCCACTGAGCGCATAGGTCACAGCCGCGTACGAGCGCTAAACTCGCGCGCGGCGAAGCTGTATCCACGACCAGCCACCAATCCACAGGCGCAAACGCCGACGACGAGCCTTGCGATTCCACAAATCTTCAAGCACTGGCCGCTTTGGCCGTTTGGGAAGGCCGCCAACGCAGCACCGGATGGCGCGCCGCCGCCGTTTCATCCAATCGGCGCAACCGCGCACAGTGAGGTGCGGTTTTAACGACTTCTGGCGTTTCTTCGCATTCCCGCGCAATGGCGCGCATCGCTGCGATGAACAAGTCTAGCTCGGCGCGACTTTCACTTTCCGTCGGCTCGACCATAATTGCGCCCGGCGCAACGAGTGGGAATGACATCGTCGGTGGATGGAAGCCGTAATCAATCAGGCGCTTAGCAATGTCCCCGTTGCGAACGCCAAAAGCTTGCTGCCGCCGATCGTTGAAGACCACTTCGTGCAGGACAGGGCCCTCAAACGGCACTTCGTAATCCGCCTGAAGATGGTGCTTGATGTAGTTGGCGTTGAGGACAGCCGTTTCCGTCGCCGCGCGCAACCCTTCCGCGCCCAGCGCGCGAATGTAGGCCAGCGCGCGTACCATCATCCCAAAGTTGCCGTAGTAGGCTTTGACGCGCCCAATCGAATGGGGGCGGTCATAGTCAAACACCACCGTTTGCTCGTCCACGCGCCGCAACGTCGGGTAGGGCAGATACGGTTCCAGTTCTTTGGTGACCGCCACGGGGCCGCAGCCTGGGCCACCGCCGCCATGAGGCGTTGAGAAAGTCTTGTGCAGGTTCAAATGCATGACATCCACGCCCATATCGCCCGGACGGGCCACACCGACGAGGGCGTTCATGTTCGCGCCGTCCATGTAAACAAACCCGCCGCGCGCGTGAATGAGGTCACAAGCCTTTGCAATATCCTCTTCAAACAGCCCTAATGTGTTCGGGTTGGTGATCATCAGCCCAGCGACTTCATCCGTCATCGCCTTGTCAAGGGCGGCAAGGTCGAGCAGACCGTTTTTCTTGGAAATGAGCGTGATGACCTTGTAGCCGCACATGACGGCGCTGGCCGGGTTTGTCCCATGGGCGGCGTCAGGAATGAGGACATACCGGCGGGCGTCGCCACGCGCCGTCAGCGCCGCCCGAATCATCATCATGCCGGTCAGCTCGCCGTGCGCGCCGGCGGTCGGCTGCAGTGACACAGCAGCAAGACCAGTGATTTCACAGAGGGCCTCTTCCAGTTGCTTCATCAGCAGCAGGTTGCCGCGCACCGTCGCCTCTGGAGCCAGTGGATGCGTTTGCGCAAACCCCGGCAGCCGCGCCGCCCACTCGTTGATCTTGGGGTTGTACTTCATCGTACACGAGCCAAGCGGAAACATCCCGGTGTCCGTGCCATAGTTCCATGTTGAAAGTCGCGTGTAATGGCGGACGACTTCCGGCTCTGTCAGTTCTGGCATGTCGCGCAGATCATCCTGCCGAAGAAGGCGCAGCGGAATGAGGTCAGTGACAGGCGTATCGGGGACATCGTTCGGCGGCAAATGGTAGGCTCGGCTGCCCGGACGTGAGTTTTCAAACACAAGGTTTTCGTTCTGGCTGATGTGGACGCTGGCTTTTTTGATACGCGGAGCGGTTGGGAGAGCCATTGGGGAGTTTTCGATCAAACCTTCCTCATTCCAGGTGGTTGTTTGCGCTTCGGGGCAGCGCAATGTCGGGTATCGTATCCGAAGACTTCCCGGCTTTTCCACTAAAGTCGCAGGAGCGGCAGGTTAGAAGCCATTGACCAATACCGCAGCTAGTGCGCGGCGCGCGTGAAGCCGAAGTTAGCCGTCCGGCACAGCGACCGAATGAACTGCGCCGCCATCTCCGAAGCCACCACGTGGTCAATCGTCAAGCTGCGCGCTGGGTCAGCCAAGAACTTCACATACTCAACGCGGGCGCTTCGCGTCCGGCCTACACCCGAACCGGCGTATCGGTGGTGCAGCACGTTGACAGCGGCTTAGCTGCACCTACAACCCAACGAAGATGAACAAACAGACAAGCTGCCGAAAAAAGCAAACGGTTAATGAGGCATCCGTGATGCGGGAGGAATCCGCGAAACTGATATGGGCGGATGGGACGGTCAAACGCCGTTGCACCGGCCGGGCTAAGCCGTGCCCTTGATGAATGCAGCCAACCTTACCAGACACGAGCCGCAGCAAAAAACCCTACGCTTCACCAAAAAAAATCACGATAAACGTGAATATCCGTCCAACCGGCTACGTCGTGGAAGCGGTTGCGAACCCTGCGGCAACGTTCTAGTTGACGAGCAGCAGCGTGGCAGTGTACTCTTATATTGAAAGTCGTTTTCAATTTCTTAGAACAAAAAGGATCACTGCGCCATGCCTTCCCTTGCCGCCCTAGGAGTGCGTGTTTACCTCACCGATTGGGGCGATGTCCGCATCGAAACGCGGCACCAACGACAAACTCTGCCCCCGAATGAGTTTGTGCGTCGCTTGTACGCCGCCCTCCCGCGCCACAAGTCGTCACACTCGGATGCGCCCGCCCGAACGGTGCGCGGCGATGTTCACCCAGCCGGCCGGTCGGTTCTCACTGCGTGAATCTATGGAAATGCCGTTCGGCCGGATCGCGCATCCGACGGACGGAGACGCATGGAAAGGATTTCGTATGAACAACTTGGATCGAATCACAAGCGCTGCTTTGGCGTGTTCACACCAGCGGGCGTTTGTTGGGGGTGTCGTCCAACACCCGCAAACCGGCAAGTTTCAGCTTTGGTTTCTCCCGACGGGTTGCGACATTGAGCCGCTGCGGGCGTACGAGTCCCAGGCTCAAGCCGTAGCCGGTTATCAATCGTTACGGCGCGCTTTTTCAACCGGCAGTCCGGCGCGACTTGCCGAGGCGTTCGCCACGATGGCGCAGACCGGCGAAAGCCCAACGGCGTTCCCGCCTGAGCTACTCAACCAGCTCCGGGTTGGCGTTCAGCGGGCGCTGGCGGCGCGCGGCGTGACCGTGACATTCACGACGTAGCGCGTTCTGTACGCAGTTGCGTCGCCAACAGGGCGACAATGCCCACGGCCCCAATCAGAAGCAGCGTCACGGCTGAACCAAACGGCTGGTTGCGTTGAAAGAACTGGTTCCAGATGACGTTGCCGAGCAGAATGCTCTTGGCGCCGCCGAGCAGATCGGCGACGACAAAGTTACCCAGACTTGGGATGAAAACGAGCGCGCATCCGGCGACGAGACCGGGCCGCGTCAATGGGAAGATGACCTTCCAGAAAGCAATCCACGGCGTTGCGCCCAGATCGGCGGCGGCGTCAAGCAGCCGTCGGTCAAGCCGGTCGAGGCTGGTGACCAGCGGGATGATCATAAACGGCAGTTCACCCGCGACCAGCCCGATGAATACAGCCAAGTTGTTGTAGAGCAACGGCAGCGGTTCGCGGATCACCCCTAACTCAAGCAGCGCCGTGTTGATGACGCCTTCAGTGCGCAGTAGGTGCGTCCAAGCAAAGGTGCGCACGACCAAGTTTGTCCAAAGCGGCACAACTGTCAGGATGAGCAACAACGTCTTCCACTGTGGGCGCGCCTGAAAGGTCATAAACAATGCCACGGGGTAGCTCAAGAGGACACAGACCAGCGTAACTACGGCAGCCATCCAGAGCGAACGCCAGTAAATGGCGAGGTAAATCGGTTCGAGCGCCTGCCGAAAGTTGGCTAACGTCCACGTCCAAGTGACAGCCCCGTAGGTCGTCCGACTTGCAAAGGCTAAGCGCCCTACGATCACAAGCGGGAGCAAGCTGAGAACGAACAACCAGATGGTCGCCGGAGCCAGTAGCCCAGCCCGCCAGACAAAGCGTTGCACCGTTGGGTACGACAACCTCCCCTAAAACCTTGATGAGCTGGTAAGCGAAGACATTAGGGCTTTTGCGCCGAAAGGGAAAGTCTCATTCTGGACATGCTTTCACGTCCCGGCCAACAACACCTTTGACGACATTGCCCGCCGTGTAGGATAGTTCCGCACGGCGGGCGCTTTTTGTCGAAGCCTATCCGACGTTCAGGCGACTGATACGGGCGTGCCTCTTGCAACCAAGTTATCGCTGGCTCGGCGGCTTCTCTGGAGCGCTCTGTACGGCGTCGTTTTCCGAGACGGCACGCAAAAGCCCCACGCAAGCACCAAGAGGCGATGGACGCGCAAACCACGGCGTTTGTTCTGGCCGAGGTATCTGCACTGGAAGCGGCAGTGAATCCGACGATGAGGGTTGTTGGTTTATGACGCCCGCACAACGTATCGCCGTCATTGGCGCGGGAAGTTGGGGAACGGCGTTGGCGCTGGTCGCCGCCGCTGGTTCCGGGGGTGACCGTCCGCCGCGTCGGGTGATGCTGTGGGGGCATCGTCCAGCGCATCTGGCGGCGCTGGCGGCCGAGCGTGAAAACCGGCAGTACCTGCCCGGCTTCCGGTTTCCTGACAATCTGACGCCGACGGCTGATTTGGCGGAGGCGCTGGACGGCGCGCAGATCGTCCTGCTTGTTGTTCCATCGCATGTGATGCGTGCGACCCTGACGGCGATGCGCCCTTACATTGCGCCGACCATGGTGTTTGTCAGCGCGACGAAGGGCATCGAAACTGATACGCTGATGCGCATGTCGGAAGTCGCCTTTGATGTCTGGCATGACCTGTTTGAACCGCGCTACGTGGCGCTTTCCGGACCGAACTTCGCCTACGAAGTCGCCAGAGGCGACCCGACGGCGACGGTCGTCGCGGCCTTTGCGCCGCGCTGGGGCGAGTATGTGCAGAGCGCGCTGAGCATTCCTACGTTTCGGCTTTACTACAACCAAGACATCACCGGCGTCGAGATCGCCGGCGCGGCGAAAAATGTCATCGCCATCGCCGCCGGCGTCGTGGCCGGGTTGGGTTTCGGCCACAACACGGTCGTGACGCTGATTACGCGCGGTTTGGCGGAGATCACGCGCTTGGCGGTGACGCTTGGCGCGCGCCTTGAAACCATGTCAGGGCTTGCCGGCGTCGGCGATCTGTTCCTCACGGCGACGGGGACGCTCTCGCGCAACCGCTACGTCGGCGTCGAACTCGGCAAAGGCCGCCGATTGGACGACATTCTAGCCGGGATGACCAACGTCGCGGAAGGCGTCAAAACCACGAAGGCGATTCACGCGCTGGCGCAAAAGCACGGCGTGGACATGCCGATAACGCGCGGCATGTACCAAGTGCTCTACGAGGGACGCAGCGTGCAGGACGCCATGGCAGAAATCATGGGACGGCCGCTCCGCCGTGAATACTAAAAGCCGCCGCCCGACCGGAGCACCGATCACCCAAACAACGCCAACTGCTTCTGGCTGACCGTCCGGGACGCACTAAAGCCGGTTCGCGTCAGTTCACGCAGTGCCCCGGCGATAGGGCGATGGGAAGCAACGTAGATAAATTCCTTGTTGTGCAAGTGGCTCACTTCCCCGACCCGTTCGCCCTGCGGGTTGTAAATCCCAATCTGCGCGCCGACGTACCGCTTGAAATCTCGTTCAATCGTCACCACCTCGCCTGCGCCGTCCCACAGCGCCGCCAACATCGCTTCCATCTCGGCGCGCGACAGATAGCCCTCGTTGTTGAACGACACAATAATCACCGGTGCGCGAACAGCGCTCAACAGTTCCCGCATGACGGAGGCAAACCGGGGACGCGAGTTGAACGCCGACGACCGCTCGCGGACATCCTTCCGCTTGCACGCCACACCATAGACCTCTGGTTTATCCCACCGCACCAGCGTTTCCCAGATATGGTAGTTGCCGAGATATGAATGCTGATTGTACGGCGGGTCTAAGTACGCGACATCCGCTTCAAGTCGCCGGGCGGCGACGAGCGCGTCCAGACAGGTCGCCTGTCCCTTGCCGTAACGGGCGCGCGGCAAGACCTCCGGTACACGTAGTTCGAGATCGTTGTAAGCGCGCGGCGCCCAGTCCTTCAGATACGCCATTTGCAGTCCCGTCGTTGAGTCCACTCGGTCCGCCGCTTCCATCAGCGAAACCAGGAGGACCGCTTCCAGTTCCGGCGGCAGCCCCTTCGCGGCGATCGCCTCCCGAATGGCGTCAATGCGTTCGCCGTTCTTGGGCTGAAAGAAGCGCGACTTGACGCAAAACGTCTCCGTGAAGTAACCGGGCGATCCCTTCAGCCGATTCAGCTCCCCAATCAGCTTACGTGCGTCGGCGAGAACATCCTCGGCGTCGGCCTGCACGTAGCACCGCGCCAACGTTGCGGCATACGTCAGGTAGTCGTTGGCGAAAACGCGATACCCTTCGGCCTTGAGCGCGTGCCCGACGCGCGCCGTACCCGAAAACAGGTCAATGACGGAGCGAACGTTGCCGATCCGCCGGATGACTTCAAGGATGACCGGAATCAGGGTTCGCTTCGAGCCAATGTACTTGATCACAGCGGCATCCTTGGGGCCGTGCGCGGCGCGACTTCCGACCACTTTCCTCGGCGGCGACTACGCCACACGAACACGCTCATACACGGCACGGTACTTCCACGCCGCCCGCGCCCATGAAAAATCCGCCCGCATGCCGTTTTGCTGAAGCACGCGCCACACTTCCGGCTGCCGATACAGCAGCAAGCCTTCGTAGATTTTCTCCATCAGCCGATTCGCGTTGTAGGCGCGGAATTTCAACCCATTTCCCGTACCGGTCACACGGTCGAAGTCCTGAATCGTGTCGTCCAACCCGCCCGTCGCGCGCACAATCGGCACCGTGCCGTACTTGAGACTATAAATCTGATTCAACCCGCATGGCTCATACGCCGACGGCATCAGAAACATATCCCCTCCCGCTTCCATCTGGTGCGCCAGCGGTTCGTTGAAACCGAAGTAAACGGCGATGCGACGTGGCGCGGCGTCGCGCAGGTGCTGGAAAAACACCTCGTAACGCGGGTCGCCCGCGCCCAGCAACAGGAAATAAGCTCCAGTGTGCAGAATACGCCAGGCGACGGCCCGCACTAAATCTAACCCTTTCTGATCGCTTAGGCGCGACACAATCACAATCGCCGGGCGGTCGAGTTCGACCGGCATCCCGAATCGCTTAAGCAAGTCCGCCTTGCAGATGCGCTTACCGCTCATATCAGACGGCGTGTAGTGCGCCGCTAAGTACGGGTCGGTCGCCGGATTCCACTCGTCGTAGTCCACACCGTTGAGAATGCCGACCAAATCGTGCCGCCGCATCCGCAGCAGGCCGTCCATCCGAAAGCCATATTCGGGCGTCTGGATTTCCTGTGCATACCGCTCGCTGACGGTTGTCAGGGCGTCCGAAGCTAGAATCGCCCCCTTGAGCATGCTACCCGCGCCCCAGAACTCCAGACCATCAAGCCCATTGCGTAGGTCGGTGGGCAGCCCATAGTAAGCCAGATCGTTGAGGTCGAAATAGCCTTGAAAGGCAAGGTTGTGGATGGTGGTGACGGTCGCTGTCCGGGCGAAAAACGGGTCGCTGCGCAACACCGTTCGGAGATAGACCGGAATCAGCCCTGTCATCCAGTCGTTACCGTGAATGACATCTGGCGGTGCGCCGAACCACCGCGCCAACTCAATGACCGCCCGACTAAAGAAAGCAAAGCGCGTCGCGTCGTCCGGCTCGCCGTACAGCTTCCGCCCACGATGAAAATAAGCTGGCGCGTCAATAAAAAAGATTTCAACGCCCTGACGCACTTCGCGGAAGACATACGCCGTTTGTGTCTGAAATCCAAACGGCACGCGCAGTTCGCCGACATACTCGCCAGCCGTCATAAAACCGTAGCGCGGCGTCACTGTCCGCACTGTCAGACCGGTCGCCGCCAGCGCCCTAGGCAATGCGGCGCCAACGTCGGCCAACCCGCCCGTCTTCGAGTATGGGGCAAGTTCGGAAACCACAAAGAGGATGTTCATCGGAGTCGCGGTTGCCCGCCAAAGCGACGGCTAAGCGCTCATAGACGCCAGAAACTCGGCGTTGGTCTTGGTTCGCTCTAAGTGGCTCAACAGCAGTTCCATGGACTCGACGCTTGACAGCGGGCTTAGTACCCGTCGCAGGACAAAGATTCGGTTGAGGTCTTCCTTGGGGACGAGTAACTCTTCCTTGCGCGTTCCCGACTTGTTGATGTCTACGGCCGGGAAGATGCGCTTTTCAATGAGTTTGCGGTCGAGATGGATTTCCATGTTGCCCGTCCCTTTGAACTCTTCAAAGATGACATCGTCCATCCGTGAGCCGGTGTCAATCAGGGCCGTGGCAATGATGGTCAGGCTGCCGCCTTCTTCGAGGTTGCGCGCCGCGCCGAAGAACCGCTTGGGTTTTTGGAGGGCGTTGGCGTCCACGCCGCCAGACAAAATTTTACCGGACGGCGGGACGGTGGCGTTGTGGGCGCGCGCCAGACGGGTGAGCGAATCCAGCAAAATCACTACGTCGCGTCCATGCTCGACCAGCCGCTTCGCCTTCTCGATGACCATATCGGCGACTTGTACGTGGCGTGTCGGCGGTTCGTCAAAGGTTGAACTGACAACTTCTCCCTGAACGCTGCGCTGCATGTCAGTGACTTCCTCCGGGCGCTCATCAATCAACAGTACGATGAGCATGATCTCCGGGTGATTGCGCGTAATCGAGTTGGCGATGGATTGCAGCAGCATCGTCTTGCCGGTGCGCGGCGGCGCGACGATCAGTCCCCGTTGGCCTCGTCCAATCGGCGTAATCAGGTCGAGGACGCGGCCGGAAAGATTGTCTGGCGTGCTCTCCATCCGCAGGCGCTTGTTTGGGTAGAGCGGCGTCAAGTTGTCGAAGTGTACTCGTTCGCGGCGCAGGTCCGGCGGCTCGAAGTTGATGGCCTCGACCTTAATGAGCGCAAAATAGCGTTCGCCTTCTTTCGGCGGGCGAATCTGACCCGAAATGGTGTCGCCGGTGCGCAGGTCGAACTTCCGAATCTGTGACGGCGACACGTAAATGTCGTCGGGTCCAGGCAGATAGTTGTAGTCCGGCGCGCGCAAAAAGCCGAAGCCGTCGGGGAGACATTCGAGCACCCCCTCTGAGAAGATAAGGCCTGACCGTTCGGTTTGCGCCTGCAAAATCTTGAAAATCAGCTCCTGCTTCCGCAGGCTCCCGGCGTCGGGCACGTCAAGGCCTTCGGCGATGCGCACCAACTCCGACAGCGGCAAATCCCTTAGCGTTGTAATGTCGTAGAAGCCATTATTGGCAGGCGGAGTCTCTCCGCCCCCGCCGGTGGTCGGTTCGACAGACTCAAGCGTTTCTTCCATGGCAGGTTTCATAAACCGAAGTGAATTTTCGATACCCTAAGTGAGGCGCTTTGGATGCGTTCGAAGCGCATCTGAAACGGTCTTCGAGATTTGGCGCGCTGGGCGGCGTGTTTTGAGGCTGACTGGCCTCAGACTGGTTTGCGCTGCGTCTTCCAGTCAGCCGCCGCCGCTCGAATTGCCGCCCAGACCTGATCGCTACCAACACGAGTCAGCGATGAATAAGCCAAGACCTGATCGCCGTAAGCAGCGCGTAAGACATTCAACTGTGTCGTTAGTCGTGACCGTGCCAGCTTGTCGGCCTTGGTAGCGACAATACAAAAACGACGCTGCATAGCCGTCAGCCACTCGTACATCACTTGGTCTAGCGGCTGCGGTTCAAGCCGGGCATCCACAATCAGGATGCACAGGACCAAGGCCGATCGGTGATGCAGGTAGTGCTCAATCATCGGTCGCCACCGCTTACGCACGGCCTGCGGCACACGCGCATAGCCGTAACCGGGCAGATCTACGAAGCGCAGTTCATGGTTGATGTCAAAAAAGTTGATGCACTGGGTTCGTCCGGGCGTATTGCTTGTTCGGGCCAGCCCATGAACTCCTAACAAAGAGTTGATCAGGCTTGATTTGCCGACATTTGACCGCCCCAAAAAAGCCACTTCCGGTAGTATCGGCGGCGGATAGTGCGCCGCTGTCGTCGCGCTCTTCAAGAATGTCGCCGCAACGACTTTCATTCCACCGGCACAGATGACAGATGATCGGTCACCTCTCGATTCCAAATTGGCGTCAGATCATCCGTCAGAGTTTTGTCGGGCAGGGTTTTGTCATCCACCAGTCGCACGTTAGGCGACTCAACCAGCGCCAACGGCAGAACCTGCTCCATCCGTTCTACGAAGTGAATTTCCAGCGCTTCCTGCACCTCGGCCGGGATGTCAGCCATGTCCTTTTCGTTGTCCTTCGGTATAAGGACGACCCGAATCCCCAGCCGCAGCGCGGCCAAGAGCTTTTCCTTGAGGCCACCAACCGGCAGCACCTTGCCGCGCAGGGTGATTTCGCCGGTCATCGCTACATCCTGCCGAACGGGAATGCCCGTCAACGCTGACACCAGCGCTGTCGCCATCGTAATGCCAGCCGATGGGCCATCTTTCGGAATGGCGCCTTCGGGGACATGGATGTGTACGTCCTGCCGCCGGTGGAAATCCGGCGCAATCCCCAACTCGGCGGCGCGCGACCGCACATACGTCATCGCCGCCCGCGCCGACTCCTGCATCACATCGCCGAGTTTGCCGGTCAGGATGATTTGGCCGCGCCCTGGCAGCAGGGTGGTCTCCACAAAGAGCGTTTCGCCGCCAGTCTCCGTCCACGCCAGTCCGGTCGCCATGCCGACTTCGCTCCGCTCCTTGAGCCGCGTTGGCTGATAACGCGGCGGCCCAAGATATTCCGTCAGCGCCTCCGCCGTGATCGTCGCCTGATAGTCGGCGCGGTCGGCTTCCGGCGTTAGCAGGACCTTCCGGGCGACTTTGCGGCAAATCGCCGCAATGTCGCGCTCCATGTTCCGCATCCCTGCTTCGCGCGTGTAGTTCTGAATGATGGAAACCAGCGCGTCATCCGTAAACACTACCTGCGTTTCCGATAGTCCATGCTTGCCGCGCTGCTTAGGAATCAGGTGTCGGCGCGCAATTTCGAGTTTTTCCCGCTCGGTGTAGCCCGACAGACGAATGATTTCCAATCGGTCGCGTAGGGCCGGTGGAATCGTATGCAGCACGTTGGCCGTCGCAATAAACATCACCTGCGACAAATCGTATTCCACGTCGAGGTAATGATCACGGAAAGCGTTGTTTTGTTCCGGGTCAAGCACTTCTAGCAGCGCGGCCGCCGGATCGCCGCGATAATCCGAGGCCAGCTTGTCCACTTCGTCCAGCAGCATCAGGGGATTGATCGTACCGGCCTTTCTCATCATCTGGATAATCTGGCCCGGCATCGAACCGATGTATGTACGTCGGTGGCCACGAATTTCGGCGTCGTCCCGTACGCCGCCCAAGCTGAGGCGGACGAACTTGCGCCCAGTTGCCTGGGCAATGGACTTGCCTAGACTGGTTTTACCGACGCCTGGCGGGCCGACGAAGCACAGAATCGAACTCGGCGGTTGCTTGACAAGCTGCCGGACGGCCAAGAACTCCAGAATGCGGTCTTTGATTTTTTCCAGCCCGTAGTGATCGGCGTCGAGAATGCGCTGCGCCGCTTGGAGGTCGCAGTTTTCCTCAGAACGTTCGTGCCATGGGACGCTAAGGAGCCATTCAAGGTAGTTGCGCGATACGGCGGCTTCGGCCGACATCAGCGGCATCTGTTCAAGCCGACGCAGTTCGCTCATCGCCTTCTCGTGGGCGTCTGGTGGAAGCCGCGCCGCTTCGACACGCCGCTTGAGTTCTTCAAACTCCGAGCGTTCGTCCTTGCGTCCCAGCTCTTTGTGGATGGCCTTGAGTTTTTCGCTCAGGTAATACTCCCGGTGCGACCGCTCCATTTGTTTCTTGACGCGCCCCTGAATGACGCGATCCATCTGGAGCTTCTCCAACTCGATGTCGAAAATGTCTACCAGCAACAGCAGGCGGTCGGCCAGCGGGACAGTCTCTAGGACCTTCTGCTTCTCTTCGACGGAGATTTTCAAATGGCTGGCCACGTTGTCCGCTAGGCGGGCTGGCTCTTCGATCCGCAGGTCGGCGTGCAGGTTTTCAGGGTTGTCCGGGCTTTGGCGCACGTACTGGTCAATCAGACTAGTGAGCTTGCCAACCAGCGCCGTGATGCGAGGGCTTTGCTCTCGGTCAGTCGGCAGGCGCTGGACAAGCGCCATCCAACAGCCTTGGTCCTCTTCAAAGCGCAGCGCGCGGCCGCGCTCTAGGCCCTCAAGCTGCACCCTAATATTGCCGTCCGCCAGCTGAAGATGATGTGTAATTCGCGCCAGCGTGCCGACGCGGTGGACCTGCTCCGGCGTTGGCTCTTCCAGCGTTGGGTCGTGCTGGGTGACGAGAAAAATCAACCGGTCGCGCTGCAGGGCGGTGTTGAGGGCAATGACCGAGGGCTTGCGTCCGATCTTGAAGCGAATCGCCGTGTGAGGAAACACCACCACGTCGCGTACGGGAACCGTGGGGAAGCGCGCCACGTTGTCGGGCAAGCTGTCGTGGAACTCGTCCATGAAAAGAACTCTTTTTATGCAGTTTCAAAGCCAGAGCGCGTCGCCAGCGCAGCGCCCAGTCGCGTTACGCGGCCTTTTCCGGCAGCGGTAGGTGAACACGCCGGTCTTCAACCATTTCATGGGTCACGGTAAACTCACGAATGCGCTTCTGGCTGGGCAGAAAATACATCGCGTCCAACATCAACTCTTCCAGAATCATCCGCAGCCCGCGTGCGCCCACCTTGCGTTGATGCGCCATGCGCGCAATCGCCCGCAAGGCCTCGTCTGTGAAGCGCAACCGGATGTTGTCCCATTCAAACTGGCGCTGGTACTGCTTGATGATGGCGTTTTTCGGCTTGGTCAGGATGTCCACAAGGGCGTCTTCGTCCAGTTCGTGGAGCGTCCCAATGACGGGCAGTCGCCCGACAAATTCGGGAATGAGGCCGTACTTGATGAGGTCCTCCGGCTGAACCTGACTGTAGATACCGTCCGTTTTAGCAGCCGGGCGGCGGTCAATTTTGGCGTTGAACCCTAGCGCCTTTTTCCCAATGCGCCGTTCAATGATGCGCTCCAGGCCGCAGAACGCGCCGCCGCAAATGAACAGGACGTTGGTGGTGTCCACCTGATAAAACTCTTGGTGGGGATGCTTGCGCCCGCCCTGCGGCGGGACGTTGGCGATAGTGCCCTCCAGAATTTTCAGGAGCGCCTGCTGAACACCCTCGCCGGACACATCGCGGGTAATCGAGGGACTGTCGTCCTTACGGCAGATTTTATCAACCTCGTCTATGTAGATAATCCCCTGCTGCGCGCGTTCGATGTCACCGTTCGCCGCTTGAATCAGCTTGAGGATGATGTTTTCCACATCCTCGCCGACATAACCGGCTTCGGTGAGCGTCGTAGCGTCTACAATCGCGAAGGGAACGTTGAGGATGCGCGCTAAGGTCTGCGCCAGCAGGGTTTTCCCTGTCCCAGTGGGCCCGATTAGCAGGATGTTGCTTTTGGAGATTTCCACATCGCCCGCGGTCCGGTTGCGCATCATTTCAATGCGCTTGTAGTGTTGGTAGACCGCCACGGCGAGTTTTTTCTTGGTTTCGTCCTGCCCGATGACGTAGTCGTCGAGGAAGGCTTTGACCTCAATCGGGCGCGGCAGGTAGGGACGCTGGGTGACGGCCTCCTGCCGCGCATCGTCATTGATGATTTCGTTGCAAATGTCAATACACTCATTGCAGATGTAAACCGTCGGGCCGGCAATGAGTTTCTTGACCTCATTCTGGCTCTTCCCACAGAAAGAGCAGCGCAGTATATCGTCTCGTCCTCTCACGTGTCTCTCCACGGACGCAGTTGGGAACGTCGCGGCGGCTCGGCTGGCGCGACTGGACTTAGGTGCGGCTTCTCAGCACCTGATCTACGATACCGTATTCCATCGCCTGTGTCGCCGACATAATCCGGTCGCGCTCAACGTCAGCCTCAATCACTTCAAACGGCTTGCCGGTGTGTTTGGCCAAAATGCTCGAAGTCAACTCTCGAATGCGTTTGATTTCTTCAGCTTGGATCAGAATGTCCGTTGCTTGCCCTTGTGCACCGCCGGATGGCTGGTGAATCAAAATGCGCGAGTGGGGCAGCGCATAGCGTTTACCTTTTGTCCCAGCGGCAAGCAGCAGCGCGCCCATAGAGGCGCACTGACCAATGCAGAAGGTCACAATGTCCGGTTTGACGAACTGCATGGTGTCATAGATCGCCATCCCAGCTGTGACCGAGCCACCCGGACTGTTGATGTAAATCGAGATGTCCCGTTCCGGGTCCTCAGACTCAAGAAAGAGCAACTGCGCCACTACCAAACTGGCCACCGTGTCGTCAATCGGCGTGCCAATGAAGATAATGTTGTCTTTGAGCAGACGCGAGTAAATGTCGTAGGCGCGCTCGCCGCGACTGGTCTGCTCGATCACCATCGGAACAAGAGCCGCTGCTGGATGAATCATGGCCGTTAGTCGTTACCTTGAAGCCTTTGAGATGGGCCGTGTGCGGTGCCGGCGCACAGCGACCAACGCCTATCTATTGGTTTTTAGGCGGGAATGAAACCAATTTTTCCGGCGTCGGCATGTCGGACGGCGCAGCCGTTTTGATTTCGACGCGCGCCGCATTGCGAATCAAATCCAAGGCTTTTTGAGTTCGCAGTTGCAAACGAAGCGTATTGAGGTTGTCTTCTCTTGTCAAGCGGGCACGCACCGTTTCCGGAGACAAGTTGGCGCGAGCCGCAATGTCGGCGATAGCGCGTGACAGGTCCTCTTCCGTCACCTTCACGCCAGCTTCGCGAGCGACTTGCTCTAGGATGAGAACTCGCTTGACATCGGTTTCAACGCGAGGACGCAGAGCTTCCTTTAGCTTTTGGAGTTCACTATCCGCTGGGAGGCTGTTGCCCTGACTTTCGAGATGGCGCACCCAATCCCGAAGGCGTGCACTGAGCTGTTCCTCCACCAGCGACTCCGGCGCTTCCACGCCGGTGCGGGCAATCAGTTGGTCAACCAACTGATTGTCAAGGCTCTCGGTCGCACGCTTCTCCAAGCTAGCTTCTAGGTCCGCCCGAACCCGCCTCCGCAAGCTCGCCAGATCCAAGCCAGCTTTTTCCTGCGCCCAAGCGTCATCTAGCGGCGGTAGAACACGCCGGAGGATTTTCTCAACCGTGAGCCGAAACCGGACGCGCTTGCCGGATAGGTCCACGACAGGCAGACGAGGCAAAGCGACCTTCGGAGCCCCCTCCGCCGGATACTGAATCTCTACTTCTACCCGATCGCCCACGACCTTGCCGCGTACGGCTTCGTCAAACTCTCGTCGGGTATTTTCACCGCCGATTTCCACGCTTTCTAAGCGCCGTGGAATGGTCGGCGGACGTCCCTCATCCGGCGCAGTCGCTCCGTCTTCCAGGACGAAGCCCTCTAACGCGACCAGGACTAGGTCATTCGGCTGCGCAGGGCTGCCGTCCGTAACTTCCTCCAGTTTCGCCGTAGCCGCCCGGAGATTGTCCAGCATCCGGTCAACATCTGCATCCGTTACCGGCGTGATTGTCTTGACCCCTTCCAGTCCCTCCAGCGGCCCGACGGTAAACTCCGGGAACACATCAACTTCAAGCCTAAGCACAAAGGGCGACTGATCGTCCAGACGCAGGTCCCGCACCACCGGCTCTCCTACAACCTGCAACTGGGCGGCGGTGATGGCTTCGTTGATGGCTTCCAAGCTCAAGTGCCTCAGAACTCGTTCGTAGATGTCCCGCTGGTAATAGCGGCGCACAAGCGCTAGCGGCGCTTTGCCCGGACGAAAGCCGGGGAGCTGAACCTTGCGGGCAATTTCATTGGAGAACCGATTGAAGCTGCGGGTAACGCGCTCGGCTGGAAGCTCAATGCGAAGCTCTTTTTTGACGGACGAAAGGTGGGTGATTTCGAATTTCAAGCGTACCCCTCGAAGTCGGAGTTGAGTCCCGGGCCGACGGCGGCGTTCATGAGTTGAGTTAACTGGGATGAGCCACAGCGTCCGCCTTGGGCGACAATGAACAAGCCAATAGTATAGTCTTGCGGGCGCAAGCTGCGCAATTCCGTTGGTCCACGCCGTACAGAAGACGCCCTGCACTGTGTATGCCGCCGTCTGACTTTTGGCTCAAGGCGACCGACCCGCGCCGCCGGTCATGGTGGCTGGCGGGCGTTTGGCTGGCCGTTGTTCTCCTCTATGCGCCGACGCTGAGCTACGAACGGGTTTTCGACGACCATCTGCAGATTGAGGAAAACCTCCACATTCGTTCGTGGGCCTTCATCGGTCGCGCTTTCACCGATCATGTCTGGAGCGGCCAGCCGGGTTACCCGCAGACAAACTCTTACCGCCCGTTGTATGTGGTCTGGATGACGGCCAACTATGCGCTGTTCGGCGAAGACCCGCGCGGCTGGCATACAACTTCGGTGCTGCTGTATCTCGCGGCGGTGGGGGGCGTCTGGTGGGCGGCCGGACGCCTGCTTGGCGCAGGTTTCGCACAGGTGACGGCAACCGTTGTGTTCGCCTTGCACCCGACGCATGTGGAATCCGTAGCTTGGATTGCGTCGTTTCCCGACGCCCTCTTGATGGTGTTTTTTACGGCGGCGCTGGCGTGGCATTTGCAGGCGACGGGGTGGCGGCCGGAGCAGGGTTTTGGTCCGGCTACGCCGCTGGATGGCCCGCCGGCGGCGAGGGACTGGCGTAACGGGTTGTCGGCGCTGGCGCTGGCGGGCGCTTTGCTGACCAAGGAGTTCGCCGTTTTCTGGTGGCCGATGGTGTTTTGTCTCCATCTTGCCGGGCGCGACGGCTCGTTGCTGGCGCGGATAGTCGCTGCTGGTCGCTCGCTGTGGCTGCACGCGCTGGTCGTTGCAGCCTACTTCGCCGCACGGCGGCTGGCCCTGCCGGGCGTGTTCGAGGGGACGCCATACCTGTCGTGGACGACGGTAGCGCTGACGGCGCCGCTGGTGCTGTGGACATACCTTCGCCTGCTGGTGTGGCCGGTTGGTCTGCGGCTCGAATACGAACTCACCTACGTCGTCAGCCCGACCGATTCGGTGTTCTGGCTGCCGTTGGCCGGACTTACGTTCTTGGCGGCCCTAGCCGGATGGCGCTTGCGACGCTGGCCATTGGCGCTGACATGCTTCATCTGGGTCTGGCTGCCGTTGCTTCCGACGCTCAACCTACGCCACTTTCGCCCACAGGAGTTTCTTCACGACCGCTATTTGTTTCTTCCCACGCTGGGGTTCGCTTTGTTGGTCGGCTGGGGACTGGCGACACTGACGAGCCGGCTGGCGTCGCGCGCAATGCAGGCGGCGGTCGCCGGAACCGTCACAATGGTTTTGGGCCTTAGCTACGCTTGGCTGACGGCGCAGTATGTGCCTTACTGGCGGAACGATCTGACGCTTTATGGTCGCATCCTCGCCTTTCACCCGAACAACGTCTTCGCGCTGGGCAACCTCTCCGACGCCTTACTTAGGCGCGGACGCCTTGACGACGGCATTTCAGCGCTGGAACGCGCCTATGCGCTTGCTCCCCACGAAGGACGGCTGGCGCGCGCGTTAGGCAACGCCTACTGCCGGGCCGGACGGTTCGAGCGGGCGGTTGCGGTGTTGGAACCGTGGCTGACGCACGATCAGGAAAGCGTCAACCACGCTGGGGCCTGTTACGATTATGGCTACGCGCTGCTGGCGGTCGGACGGACGCAGGCGGGACGTGCCTACTTGGAACGCGCCGCCAAGCTAGCGCCTGACGACGCCCAGATCTGGTTCATGCTAGCTGAAGCGCGGCGTGCGTTGCGGCTCTGCCCGGAAGCGGACGCCGCCTACGCGCAGGCGCAGCGTCTTGCGCCCGACCGCACCGATGTCGTGCAGCGGTGGGCTGAACTGACTCGGAACTGTCCCTAACGGTTGGCGTCATCTGATGTCCGAACGCCGTCTGATTTCCATCGTTGCGCCCTGCTTCAACGAAGCCGCCGGCTTGCGGGCTTTCCATGCGGCGCTCACCGCCGTCTTGGAGATGCTCCCTTACGCCGTGGAAATCATCTACGTGGACGACGGCTCGACGGATGCAACGCCGCATGTCCTCGCCGAACTGCGGGCGCAGGATGCGCGTGTTAAGACGTTGACGTTTTCGCGCAACTTCGGTCATCAAGCGGCGTTGCTGGCCGGATTAGACGCCGCACGGGGCGACGCTGTCGTGACGCTCGACAGCGACTTACAGCACCCGCCGGAGCTGATTCCGACGCTGATTCGTGCTTGGGAAGAGGGCGCGGAGATTGTCCATACCATTCGCCGCGAAACCGCCGACGCCACATGGTTCAAGCGCCTAACGAGTCGGCTGTTTTATCGGCTGTTGCGATGGGCGTCAGGGACGCCAATCATTCCGGGCGCGGCCGACTTTCGCCTCCTGAACCGCGCCGCCGTGGACAGTTTCTGCGCTCTACGTGAAACGCACCGCTTCAATCGCGGTTTGGTGAGTTGGCTTGGCTTCCGAACAGCGGCTGTTGAGTTTGACGCACCGGCGCGTTTCGCTGGTGAAAGCAAGTACTCGTTAGGACGGATGGCGCGCTTTGCCCTTCACGGTTTGGTGTCGTTTTCAGTGTGGCCGCTGCGCGCGGCAATGCTGCTAGGCTTTGGTATGGCGGGTTTTGCAGCGCTGTACATCGCCTATGCGCTCTATGTGTTTTTTATTCTGCACTGGACAGTGCCCGGTTGGACCTCAACGCTCATCACCGTTTTGCTAATTGGCGGCGTGCAGTTGTTGAGTTTGGGGATTGTTGGGGAGTACGTGGGGAAGATTTACGAAGAAGTCAAGGGGCGACCGCTGTACATCATTCGTGAGCGCCACGGCTTCGGCGACGACCACGGCGGGGACGGTTACGGTTTAGAACGGACTGCAACTGCGCCGGCGTCGGTAGACCAGCAGGTGAGACGCGACGGCCGTTCTAAATAACTCAGGACGACAGACCTCACGACGCTCGTGACCATAGACGGCTTCGGTGAAGTCAGTGCGACAATGTGAGCGTGCTAGGGGTGCTAGGGGTGCGGCCCTTCCTAGGGAGAGACAAGCAGGCGTTTGCCAAATCTGTTCCGACGTTTGCTCAAACAGCTGTTGCCGCCCAGTGTCTTCCGTGACGAGGCAGGCAAGGAGTGA
Source organism: Chloracidobacterium sp. (assembly GCA_025057975.1). Classification (NCBI taxonomy): domain Bacteria; kingdom Pseudomonadati; phylum Acidobacteriota; class Blastocatellia; order Chloracidobacteriales; family Chloracidobacteriaceae; genus Chloracidobacterium; species Chloracidobacterium sp. The sequence goes on along the minus strand of JANWUV010000016.1, from coordinate 38,944 downwards.
CCCGATGGCCAAAAAACAATTTGTTTTGTGGTAGAAGGCGGGCGCGGTTCTCGGCGCACGTCTTGCCCGAAGTCGGCTGTCCGGTGGGTATGACGGCGCGACCAAAACCACCACTTCCATCGTCGCCATAGCTTTGCTGTCGTGTAAGGGGCAATGACAAGGTTTGTTTATTTGATGGCGCGCACGGGTCGGCGTCCGGGGGGCGCGGTTTCCAGTGCAGCGGTCGTGGCATTGGCGGCGCTACTGGTTTGGCTGACGCCCGTGAGTGGCGTCGCGCAAGGAGACAACCCCTTCAAGAAAGAGCCGACACAACCGCGCTCGCAGCCGACGCCGCGCCCGAAACCTCGTCCACGAGCTGCGCCGCGCGTGTCACGCCAACCTGCGCCGCCGCCACAACCTGCCCTGCTGCAACCCTTTGTCAATTTGGTCGGCATGGAAATGATCCCAGTCCGTATTGGGTCCAAGGTGGTGTATTTCAGCCGGTATGAAGTGACGCAGGAGCAATGGCAGGCGGTTATGGGGAGCAATCCAAGTTTCCCCAAAGGAAACGATCTGCCGGTGAACAAAGTCTCCTTGGACGATGTCGCCGTGTTTCTTCGGGAACTCAATCAACTGGAACACGGTCGCTCACTCAGCTACCGACTACCGACCTCTGGTGAATGGGAGGCCGCCGCGCTTGGAGACGGGACGTTCAACCTTGATGCGCAGAGCTGGTATGCGCGCAACTCCGGCGGCCGCCCACAACCTGTCGGCCGCAAACAACCCAACAGCCTTGGGCTTTACGATATGAGCGGCAACGTTTGGGAGTGGTGCGCCGAAGGCGTCGTACGCGGCGGCGCATATGACAGCCCGCCGGAACGGTGCGGCCCGCGTAGTGGCTACCGCGAGTCACCCCAAGGACGCGACGGCAACATCGGCTTTCGTGTCGTCGCCAGTCCGCTTGGTCGCTAGCGCACTTTTTGGCGTGCGGTGGCTTAACGCGCCGCAAACCGCAACAACGCGCCAACTTGTTTGAGAAAGCGACTGTTGTTTGGCGTGTACTTCACGCCAAAGCTTGAGAAGCTCTGCTATGGCTAGTTCACTGTCACGCCTTCAGGCAGGGCAGTTCCGCGCAGCAAGACAAGCTCGGAAGCCGTCCGGCGCGGAACGCTGCGCCGCCACAAAGCGGCGGAACGACACCCGCATGCCAAATCGAGGACTAACGGCTGCGTTTTCTTGGCAAAGTGGCTAGTTGAGACTGCCGAAGCCGCCCCAATTGCCGTAATCATCCCCATCGTCTTCGCGCCGGCCGCGACGCCGGTCGGCTGGAGCCGCCTTGCCGTAACCCCGCTCTTCCGAACGGCTGACCTTCCGTTGCGCATGCAGACCCTCAAGGACAAGTTCCGCAGCCGCCACCAAATGCGCCGGCGTACGCCCCTCGGCATAACCGCCCATCTCAGCAACCTCAATGAGCGTCCGAACGGCACGCATTTTCTCCAAAACCACTGTGGACGATTCCATTTCAGAAATCTTGAGCGTGCGCCCCTGGTTAAACCACTCAATGATGCGCCCGGTATCCGCAGTAGCAAGGTAGTTGTCGTAAACACGCCCACAAGCAGTACGGATGAGTTCACGCGCGATCCGTTCCGCGCCGAGCTGTTCGCCTTCGTACTCCAGCTCAATTTTGCCGGTAATTGCTGGCAGTGCGGCGTAAATGTCGGCGATCCGTGGCACGATAACGGTTTCATGATGGCGTAGGGCGCGATGTTCAGCGCTGCTAACGACGTTTTCCAGCAACGAAATCGGCAACCGCTGACTGACACCGGAGCGCCGATCAATGCGTTGGTCTTCACGGGCGACAAAGGCGATGGTTTCAACAACTTCCCGAATGAACTTCGGAATGTGGATCGGCGCGCGGGAGGGACGGTTTGTCCATGCTTCCTGCGCAGTGATTTGCACGCCTTCCTCAATGCTCTGCGGGTAGTGCGTGAGAATCTCCGAGCCAATCCGGTCTTTGAGCGGCGTAATAATCTTGCCGCGCGCCGTATAGTCTTCAGGGTTCGCCGAAAACACCAGCGCCACGTCAAGCTTGAGGCGCACCGGAAAGCCCTTAATCTGTACGTCGCCTTCCTGCATGATATTGAACAACCCAACCTGAATCTTGCCAGCTAAATCAGGTAGTTCATTGATGGCAAAAATGCCGCGATTGGCGCGCGGTAAAAGCCCAAAGTGTATCGTGCTTTCATCGCTGAGGAGATTGCCGCTCTTGGCCGCCTTGATGGGATCAATGTCGCCAATGATGTCAGCAATGGTGACATCGGGCGTCGCCAACTTTTCGACATAACGTTCTTCCCGCTTTCGCCAAGCAATCGGGGCGGCGTCGCCCTGTTCGGCCATCACCCGCCGCCCATATGCACTGACGGGCGCAAACGGGTTGTCATTGATCTCCGAGCCGGCAATGACCGGTATCACCTCATCCAACAGACTTGTCAACGACCGCAAAATGCGGCTTTTGGCTTGTCCACGCCGGCCCAATAGAATCAAGTTATGGCGGGACAAAATAGCATTGATGAGGTATGGTTCAACTGAATCTTCATAGCCGATGATACCCGGAAAAACCTTCTCGCCGCGTTCAAGTTTGGCGATGAGGTTCTCACGCATTTCGTCCTTGACAGAACGCCGTTGGCGCGCAGGGTCACCCCAGACACTGTTTTTGAGTTCTCCAAACGTCGTAGGCAGAGCCATATGTGGAAAACAAACCACCGTGGAAAAACTGCTTTAGGGAAAAAGTAGGCTGAACACAAAGGACCGCTAACCGATTTTGCGGCGTCGGATGAGGTGCTTGACTTCAGCTTCACCGGCGTCGGTCATCACGCTGATCACCACCGCCGCAGTACCGGCATGGAAGTTGGGCAACGTCAACGTCAGGACGGCGACGCCGGAAGCGTCTGTTGAAGCTGAACTGCGGTATGGACGGTCGTGCGTCCCAAACACTTTGGCGATCACCGGCGCATTAGGAATAGGCTGACCACCGACTCCGCGCGTGACGTGCGCTTGGATCACCACCGTTTCCCCAGCATAAAACTCCGGATTACCTAGCAGCGTAATAACCGGTTTCTCGGATTGTAGGTTACGGGCGACGTACTGATTAACCATGCTGTTGAGGTCAATCGAGGCTTTGGGCGTACCGCCGGTCGTTGAGGCTGAGGGCGGGGCGACAGATGCCGGTGGTTGACTCAGCGAGGAGAGCAGATTATCCAGCACCGTTGTGACGGCTGGCCTTGCCGATGACGGTGAGAGTGGGGGTGGGACTGTGGGGGGCGTGGAACGCGGTACCTCAGGGCTGGAAGGCAAAACACTATCCAGCGCCGATGTCACGCGCGCCACGCCTGGAATCGGCGGCGGTGGTGGCGGCGGCGGCGGCAGACTGGCGGGCAGGGGACGCGCCGGTGCGCCTTCAGAAACTGAACTTGCCAGCAGTGGCGACAGCGATTCCGTAACCGAAGCCGGCGCTGCAATCACCGGCGGCACCGGCGGTGGCGGCGGTAGCGGCCGAGGCGCAACATTAGCGCCGGTCTCGCGTTTGGCGATGAGTTCGTTAATACGCCCACGGGCAATCAATGCCAGAATCGCCTTGTGCTGTTTTTCTAGCTTCTTTTGTAGATCGGCGGGCGTCGCGCCTTCTTCCAAATCCTTCGTGTAGTAGGTACGTTTGGCGGCAAGAACCTGCCCGCCGACATAAACAAGCGACAGAATAAGTGGGTTAGCCGGCCCCTTGTCTTCGGTCTGAACGTGGTACACGACACCGTCGTACGTGATGTCGGTGTTGAAGCCGGTAAGCATAAGTCTCAGTATTTCAGCGAGGTAACTGAAAGGAACAAGCCGTTAATACCGCCAATGCCAGAAGAGGCAGCGACGACGGTAGCACAGGCTTTTTCAAACCGTCAACGCGCCCGCCGTTCTGCGTTGCTCTGCAAGTTGCACCTCCGTTAGGATGCTGCAGTGCCATACCCCCGTCTGGTGTATTCCTCACATTTTAGAATCTGCCTTTATGTCAACCGACGTTCTTTCCCGCATTGCCGAAAAGGTGCAAGCCGGCGAGCGACTGTCATTTGACGACGGGGTGGCCCTCTTTGAAAGCCAAGATGTGGCGTTTCTGGGACACTTGGCTAACACCGTTCGGCGCGCACGGCATGGGCGAGTGGTGTACTACAACGTCAACCACCACCTGAACCCGACCAATGTGTGCTACTGGGACTGCGCCTTTTGCTCGTTTTATCGCAAGCCGGGCGACGAGGGGGCGTACACCTACACCGTTGAGCAAGCCGTGGCGGAAGTGCGCCCTTACTATGAGGCCGGTATTACGGAAGTTCACATTGTCGGGGGGCTGCATCCGACGCTGAAGTTCGACTATTACCTTGACCTGCTGCGCGGTTTGAAGAGCGCTTACCCTGACCTGCATCTGAAAGCCTTCACGATGGTCGAGCTTGACCATTTCAAGCGCATCACACGGCTTTCGGACGACGAAGTGATTGATCGTCTGCGGGAAGCCGGTTTGGACTCCTGTCCTGGCGGCGGCGCCGAAATCTTCGCTGAACACATCCGCGCTCAAATTTGCCGCCACAAGTGTGATAGTCAGCGGTGGCTTGATATGGCGCGGGCCGTTCATCGCAAGGGCATTCGTTCAAACGCGACAATGCTCTACGGCCACATTGAAAGCTACGCCGACCGGGTTGACCACATGCTCCGGCTACGTGACTTGCAGGACGAAACCGGCGGCTTCCAGTGCTTTATCCCATTGGCGTTTTACCCTGAAAACACGGCGCTTGCTCATTTGCCGGGCCCAACGGCAGTGGACAGCCTCAAAACCATCGCCGTTTCACGCTTGATGTTGGACAACTTCGACCATATCAAGGCGTACTGGGTTATGCTCGGACGGCAAACCGCCCAACTCGCGCTGCACTTCGGTGCGGATGACTTGGATGGTACAGTGTCGGGTGGCGGGCCGCTCGTGGCAACCTACTCGGCCGACGGACGTAGCCGCTGCCAGGCGACTCGTGAAGAAGTGGTGTCGCTGATTCGGGACGCCGGGCTGGAGCCCGTCGAACGCGATACGCTGTATCGTCCAGTCGTCCGCGAGGCCGTCGCTGCCGCCGTCTAAGATAGCGGCGTCATCCTTCGTCTGAGGCAACGTCGGGGCGGTCGGCCGCCAGCCGCTGCATGGTGGCGGAAAATTTTTCGAGGTCAGCCTGGATGCGCTCCATCCGGCGGCGGGCGGACTGGTACTGCGCCCACTGCGGCGTTTCCACGACCTGCTTGAGCTGGCTTTCGCCGAGCAGAGTTGCCAGCAACGCAATCAAGTCGTTGGCGGCCGTCACCTGCGCGACAAGGCCGTTGATCAAGTGATAGGCGTCTTCGGCCGTCGCCCAGTCTAGCGCTGCTTCGGAAGACGTGCTTGGCGGCCCCGCCAGTGGCGTCGGATTTGGCGGTTGCGTCACTGTCCGTCTCCCTTCGATTGTGGTTCACCTGCTTCCCGAACCTGCGTGGGACGCCCGGCCACCGTGAGCAGCCGGCGATTGGCAAGGGCCGTCGAGCGGACATACCCAAGCGCGATGACCGCGTTTGTCACCGGATGGCGGGCGGCGCTGGTGATCAGCCCGACTTCCTTCCCGTCGGCCAGAATAGGTGTTCCATGCGCCGGAATGGGCCGCCCATCAAAATCGTCGCCTTCACACACGAGCGATACAAGCCGCCGTGCTGTTTGGTCGTGACCGCGCCAGTGAATTTTCGCCACGGTTTCCTGCCCAACATAGCAACCCTTGGTGTAGCTAACGGCGTAGCCCAGCCCGGCCTCCAACGCCAAGGTTGTTTCGTCAAAGTCCTGACCAAAGCGGCCGACGCCGCCCTCGATGCGGCAAATGTCCAACGCATCCCAACCTACCGGCGTTGCGCCGGCCGCCGTCAGCGTTTTCCAGACAGCGACCGCCGCCTCCTGCGGCGCGAACAGCTCAAAAGCTGGCAGTCCATAGCGTGGACGCCGCACTACCAGCGCCGCCGTCTCACCAATGCAAAGACGCTCATGCGCAAAGACCGGTAGTTCTTCCGTACCACCCCCGACCTTCTCAACCGTCAACGTCTTCCGCCAAGCATCCGGGTCGGCCCCGGTCAACTGCTTAATGACGCGGGTTGACGCCGGGCCGATAAGGCCGATCACGGCGTAGGCGTCACGCAAATCCGTAAGGCGAAAATCGCCGGCGCGCGCCAGCGGCGCAAGCTTCTTCTGGATAGCCGGCGCAGCCGCCAAATCCGTCGTCAGCCAGAACTCGTCCGTCAGGCAATCGAGCGTGACATTAGCAATAACCTTGCCCTGCGCCGTTAGGAACAACGCCGCCACGCCTGTTCCCGGCGTGAGCGGCTTGACATGCTGGCTCACCCAACCATTTAGAAATGTCACCCGATCTTTGCCGCCGACGGCAAAGCGTCCGTGCGCACTGAGGTCAACGACGCCGACATTGTTGACAAGCGCCGCATATTCCGCCGCAAGTTCCCCATACTGGGCCGGAACAAGCCGGTCGCCTTCAGAACGTAGAGCCGCGCCAATGGCTTTTTGGTGTGCTTCAAGCGGGTGCGCCATACCACCTCCCTAAACTAACTACTTGGGGCAGGTTATGTGAAAGGGTCAAGAGTTTTCCCCAACTTCGGCGATCATAACAATGACTCCTTACCCACCCTTGGCGGAACGCTTGTTGGCCCGTCAAACCACCGGCCTCACAGACTCAAAATGGTAGGCGTGTGCAAGTTGCCTGACGGTTGGGTGTCAGGAATGCGCTGAAATTTCAGCTTTATTTGTGTACCAGTCGCAGCGCCAGTCAACGGCGACTTTGCCCCTGTAGCTTTGCCGCGCCTTTGATGAACCCAGAAGCGCGATTTCCAGTCGGTGATGTCCTGTGTCGGCTGCTGGTGAGCAGGATGACTCTGGTTGGCTGGGGTCTTTGAGGCGCATCGTTTGACGCGCTTCAGCTACGGCACAATGAACTGCACTTCCATACCGCGCCGCGCTTCTAAGACGCGCGCCGCCGGTACTTTCAACGCGGCAATTTCGAGGTGGCCGGTACTTGAAAACAGCGCGAACAGTTCATTCGGCTGCGCTTCGGCGTAGTGCGTAACAAACTTGACGATTTCTCGGCTCTTCGCTGGGTCCTGCGGATGAATCACCACAAACTTGCCTCCCGCCCGCAGCGCCGCCAACGAAATGTGTTCCTTCGTAAAGTTCGTAAAGCAGTTACCAAAGCGGTCAATATGCAGAATTGCGCCACGTAGCCGCTTGGGGTCGGAAACGTCGGGACGTGGTACGTCAAACCGCACATAATCCGTAATCGGTTCGCCCATCTTGCGAGCGTCAACGCCTTTCGCCAAGTAACCAGCAATCGGGGCGAAAATATCGCGTCCATGAAAGGTCGGGCAGACCGGCTGGCGGAAGTAATAGTCAGCCGTAATGTGAATGACGCGATTGACGGTTTCCGTCTGATAGACATAGCTAAACAAGCCGTTGTCCGGGCCGATAAAGTTGTAGTTGTCGGTCATAACTAGAATCGGCCGGCGAGCTGAGCCGACTGTCGGGTCAACAACGGCAACGTGCGTCGTAAAGCGCGGGAAGTAGGACATCGCGTTGTAGAGGACAAACGCCCCGGCGAAAACATCGTGCGGCGGAATGTCGTGTGAGATGTCCACGATGTCCACCTCGCGGTGAATGTCGAGAATGACGCCTTTCATGGCGGCCACAAAGTGGTCGTTCGTTCCAAAGTCGGTCAGCAGCGTCACAAGTGGGCGCTTGGACATAGAGATGATTCTCCCCGATGAGCTGGCGACATTTTCCTGTCTGGCGCGTTCGACTTTATCATCCAACGCGCGGCGGCGTCACCGGAAGCAATACATCACGTAGGCAGGGGGCAGATTCCACCATGTTGGACGGCGCTCAATGCGCTGGAAGCGGCGGGCGAGTTCACGATACACCCGGCGTCCGGGCGGCGTCCATGCAGCATGAATGTACTGAAACAACGTGAACACGCCGCCCGGCGGTAAAACATCAGCCACGGCGTCGAGAATGGCGTTGCGCTCGTCCGACGCCAACCATGACAGCGGCAGTCCGCAGAACACAGCCGCTGGGGGAACGGCGCGCGTCGCTGTGTATCGCCGTAGGTGGACGGCGTTGTCGCAGATAACCGTCGTGTGCGGCAGCCGACGCCGCAGAAAGGCTACGAGTTCTGGGTTACGTTCGATGGCGAGAAAATCGGCGCCGGGCGGTAGAGCCGCCACAATCGCCTCGGTAAATGCGCCCGTACCCGGCCCTAGTTCAATTACAAAACGCGCGCGACTCAAATCCGTCCGCGCCAGCATCGCCTGCGCCAGTTGGCGAGAACTCGGCACAATCGCGCCGGTCTGCCGGGGGTGTTTGACAAATGATTTCCAGAAAACCGCCGTCGCGTCTTCCATGGGGACTGCTTAGGTGAGCCGACCGCCGAATACGCCACAGCACAGGTGACAGGCCCCTCAAACCACCACGCCTGCCGCCAGCAGTGCTTTCCGCCTTGCCCTGTGCCCTGCTTATCGAGAAGCTCCACGCTTGGGATTGGTCGTCGCTGTTCGGCGACGCCTGAGCTAAGGAATCGCTAGCTGATAGATTCCTCGCTCCCAACCCCAAGGTAGTCGGTCACACTCATGCCGATTCGCTTGGCGAAAAGCTGTCCCATGGAATGAATCTCACCCAGCGATTCATCAAGAAGGATGCGTTCAACGCGCCACATGGGAAAAAAGCTATGCGTCAGCCCGATATTGTTTTCACCATTGCTGATGGCACTTAACCAGTCATCAAAAGCGTTGATGTCAAGACCTCGTAGGTGCACACCGGAGGGGTCTATGCTAGTCAAAATCCCCCACAGCTTTTCCCGCGGGCTGTGCAAACCGACTACAACACAAGCGCCGGGTCGGATCATACATACCTCCTGAAAGCATGTGTTGCCGCATCTCACTCGGAATCGAGAACCTTGCTGGTCTCGAACAGAATCTCACTACGCTGAATCCGCACGGTTGCATTGCCAGTCGTTGGATTCAGGTCCTCAGGGACGGCGTCAGACTCAACAGACACTGTATCCAGCAACTCGGCTGCTGGCGGGTCTAGCTCAAAGCGCACCAAGGCAGTTCCTAAACGGATGATATCGCCGTCCTCCAGCTTGATGCCGGTCGTATCACCAAACGGCGTTTCAATGGATTGGCCAGCGCGCTCGACGGCTGTTCCATTGGCGCTTCCGGTGTCAAACAGGTGGAAGTCGCCGTTGTCAAACACAATCGAAGCATGCTGTCGGGAAACGCTCTTGTTCGGTGAGTTGGCGTGATCATGACGGGCGTACACGAAATCGTTGCGACGCAACACCTCACCTGACTTCAGGTCCATGACTGTCCGCAGGCGTCCCAGGAAGGTCGTCCGCTTGGTGACGATAAAGGGCGAACGGTACACCTCACCATTGAGGGCTGTCAGACGCGCCAACCGTGGAATCTGCGGCTTGAACCCTTTGACCTCGACAATCCGACCGGCTTGCTCGTCCACTTTCACGTTCAATCCTTCGGTCGGCTCAGCTGGCGACGCCCACTCGAAGCTGACTGAGCAGTACGTCGGTCCGCCGACTCCGCCAACGGTGGGACGAATCTCCACCACCAATGGTTCTAGCAATCGGAATCCCGAACCGGTGATGTAGTCGTACACCATTTTGGTAAACACAACGGAGTTAAAAAGCACTTCCAGCTCTTCAAGCTTGGCCGGACGTGCGTTGGGTAGGGTAAACACCATCCGGTTGGGTACAAACGTCTGATTTCCAACCCAGATAAAGCGTTTGAGCGAGAGTTGATCCAGAATCTGGCGCACCAGCAGATTCGGCCGCACGTCGTCCAGGGTCAGAATGGGGTTGGCGCGCACGGCCTCGGTCAGAAAGCGTTCAAGCTCAAGCAAGCTCCGGCGAGTGTCGCTGTTCATCGGGGCCACCATTTCAACAGAGAAACAACGCAGCACGGCGCGGCGTGCAGCACCATACCAGAGCTAAGCCGCAGCGGTCGTCAGGCAGGGAATGTCAATCTCGTAAACCGAGACCGGCTGGGTCGGGTATTTCTGATAGACGACCTGCGACTCCACATGCAAACAACTCAAACAGTCCTCTTCAGTGCAGCCGGTGTCGAGGCCAATGGCGCTGCCGAACACATAGATTTCGCCCGGACGCCGGACGCCTTCCGCTGGCAGCAGCCGCGCCGGCGTATGCCCAAAAAAGCAGGGCTTGCCATCGTACAGCGTGAAAAAGTTGAGATCGCGCGTCCACATCAGCACTTCCGGGTCACACTCCGCCGGATGTCTGCCGGGCGCGATCCCGGCGTGGACGTACAACGCGCGGTCGTCTTCGTAAAAGAAGGGCAAACTCCGCAAAAACTCGACATGCGCTTCGGGGATGCCAATCGCCAATGATGAGGTGTTTTCATCAATATCAAAGCCGTATTGCTGAAGCGTCTGGATACCGCCGTTTTCAGGAATCAGCCAGAGCGGATCACCGTAATCGAGCAAATCTAACAGCATTTGCTCATGGTTGCCGCGTATGCACACCACATTCGGATTGCGCCGCCGAAGCTGGAGAACGTACTCAACCACCTGCGGCGAATCCTCGCCGCGATCAATCAGATCGCCGACAAAGATCAGGCGGTCGCGGCGCTCATCGTAGTCAACCGCCTGCAGAATCTCATGCAACTGCCGCGCACGACCGTGAATATCCCCGAAAACATACGTGTTGCCCATGTTGCGTCACTTCCACCCAGCCGATAACCCGTTAGTGCGCTAGTTCTTTGCCCGGTTTGAAACGAATGGTCTTGCCGGGTGGAATGTCGGTGACCTCGCCGGTGCGTGGGTTTCGCCCGATACCGCGTTTGCGCGGTTTGACGACGAACACTCCGAAGCCACGGAGTTCAATGCGTTCACCGCGCTCAAGCGCCCGCTTAAGGCCATCGAACAAAGCTTCCACCGCGACTTCCGCCTTGGATTTGGCGATGCCGGTCGCTCCGGCGACACGATTAACGATGTCAAGCTTAATCACGGCTCGTTCACACTCAAAGTTACGATGTTGGAAGGGATCGCCCGCCGTTCAGCTCCCGGAGCAAGCATTCGTCCGGTGTCAGGCGCGTTGAATGGCAACGTAAGTGGCGCTTCACGGCCTGTCAAGCCGGAAGCGATTCATCCAATGTTTCAGCGCCAACCACTTCGCTTTCTGTCAACTGCCCCCAACTCAGGCGCTCACGGAGAAAGAGCAACAGACCGAGCAGGGTGAGCGGAACGTACCACACCACATGCGAGACAAAGGAAAACGCCAGGGCAGTTTCTTTTTCGACGCCGAATGCGCCCAAACTGTGCGTACAAAACCACTGATAGGTGCCCACGTAGCCCGGCGCCGACGGCAGCATCGCCCCTAAGTTGACATAGCACATCACGTACAGCGCCTGGGTGACGTTGACGTGCACATTGCAGGCCAACGCCACGAACCACGTCATATAAAGGCTCGCCAGCCAGATGCCGAACGAATCCACCCACACCCACGCCAAGGTGCGCAACGAGCCGCCGCAACTGACGCCCCGCAGAAACCGGTCGGCGATGTCCGCTAGTCGCGCCGCGTACCGGCTGAAGCCGATGCCGGTGAGGCTGCGTTCAACCAATCGCACCACGGTCGGGCGCAGGACAATGGCGGCGACCAACCCAGCCGCGCACCCAAAACCTAGCCATGCCACACTGGTGGCGATGATTTTACTCTCCGGCGGGAGTTTCAAAGTCAGGAGCGTGAACGAAATCAGCAACAACAGCATCAGCACGTCGGCCAGCCGCTCGGTGACGATCGTACCCAAGGCGAAACTCTTGGTTGTACGTGTTTTCCGCCCCACCAAATACGCCCGTGCGACTTCCCCAATCCGCGCCGGCAGGATGTTGTTGGCCATGTAGCCGACAGTCATCACAGAAAAACAATCCCCGAAGTGAATCGCGTCATTCGGCGGCCGGCCGACATCCAGCAGGCGTTTCCAGCGGACAGTTCGCCAAGCAAAGCCCGCCCACATCAGTACAAAGGCGACGCCCAAGTAGGGCCACTGGACAGCGCGCAGCGCCAAGCCGGTCTTGCGCCAGTCAATGCCGTAAAAGGCGAGTCCAGCGAAAACAATACTGAGCAGGACGCCAAGCCAGATTGTGGCCGTTCTAAGTCTGCCTTTCATACCCGTAATCAACCCGTCACCCGACCAACCCTTGGCTTCGCCGCTGACCATTCACCCGGACGTGCGCGCCGCAGGCATAACACACGGAAGGGAAGCTTTCGCTTGGCTTCATCGGTCGTAGTAGCCGCGTCGCGTCCGAATCATCACACCCGGACGCCGAGCGACGACCTTCACCCGCCGCCACCGGTTGTTGTGTTCCGCATTGGAGGGGTAGTACGCCAAACTGTACACCGTACGCAATTCCGCAATGATCTTTTGGTACACCCCGGCTAAGTCTTCAACCCGCGACGCCATGTACAGCGTCGCGCCAGAGGCGTCCGCCACTTGCTGGAGTTGTGTCCGCGCCAAGGCGTAAACTTCCGCTGTTTCGCCCCAGTGATTGCGGTAGTTTTCCTCTTCGGTATCAAGGTAAATCGGATAGACAAGCGTCCCGGACTCCAAGATCGCCTCAAGCATTTGCCGGAATGACACGCGGGAGGGGGCCGGATATGCTGCGCTGATGCTGTTGTCTACACCGTCAGTCATAACGACGACTGCGTTGCGTTCATCCTGAAACGGCGCAAGAACTTCCGTGAGCGTAAACCACATCGCTTCGTAGTATGCTGTCCCGCCGTCCGTGGCGCGCATCTCGGCAATGCGCTGCTTGAGCAGGGTGCGGTCGTTTGTCGGACGACAGAGCACATGGACGCTGCGGGTGAACGTCACAATGGCGATGCGATCCTGCGGGCCGGCCAGTTCGACAAAGCGCCATGCGCTTTTGCGGATGGCGTCAATCTTTTCGCGCGTACTCCCACTTAGGTCCAACAACAGCACCAAGTTGAAGGGCGTGTTGGTCGGTTTGAAGTAGGCGATTTCCTGCCGGGTGTCTTCGTCGAAAATAGTAAAGTCTTCCGCCGTCAGGTTCGTGACAGCCCGTCCATCCTGCGTGGTGGCGATGACATTGAGGTTGACCAAGCGGGCGTCAATCCGAATGGTGTCGGCGTCCGCAGCGTCGGGGGCGTCGTCCGGCGGGAGGTCTACCGCCCGCCGACGGAGCGTTGGGCGGCCGTCCGGCGTAGTGCGGAGTGGATCACGACGCGGCAGGTTAGCCAGCGCTTCATCCGCTGCGGAGAAGCGTCCGTCGTCACGACTGGTGGTGTCCCGTGGCCAGTCACGGTTGTTTGATGGCTGGGCTGGCGAAGCGCCCGGCGGCGTCGGCGCGCTGCGTGTTCCCGGCGGTGGAATGATCCGCACCCCAATGCCGCCCGACATAGTGAGCTCATCGCCAAGGCGTTGTTGGCGGCGTCCAACGCCGCTGCTCCCGCCGTACGTGGCGCTGAGGTCATCCTGCGATTGCGCGCCGCCGCCGAAAATCGGCGTCATCGGCCGATCGGTCGGGCGATCATCCGGCGGAGGGAAGCGGGTCGGCTGAGGTGGGATCTCGTCAGCGCTCGCCACTGTCGGCGGTGTTGCGACCGGCTCGGCAATAGGGACGCTTGACCGCAGCGACTTGAGGTCAATGTGACCACTCCCCGACCGGACGATGACGGCCCGACCACCGCGCCCCAGCCGCCCTTTGACGGCGCGGCGGCTTTTTTCGTCGTAGCTGGTTAGGCTGAGATGACTGGTCGCCGTACCGCTGGCGGAATACAGTTCAACATCGGCGTCGAACCAGCGTGGCAGCTCAACCGCGATGTCACCGGTGTCGGTTTCGGCTGTGGCGCTGGCGACAGGGCCGATCAGTTCAATACTTCCGGCCTGCGCCGAGAGTCGGACATGCGACTCCGCTGGGATGTAGAGCTTGAGGTTGATGCCGCCCATCGTCGGCATACAGCGCACCGTTACCCGTGACGGCGTCGCCGTAATTTTGATGTCTTGTTCATCCACCCAGCGCCCGTCGGTGCGCGTCGCCATGATGTGAACGAGGTCCTCACCCCACACCTCAACCTTAGTCGTCCCCAAAGTGTTTTCCACCTGAATGGTGCGCCCCATGCCGGCTTCAAAACTCCGCTCAAACACCTTGAGCCGTCCTGTCGGCGCACGCTGGGCCGTCGCTGACGGTGGCGGTAAGGTCAGCGCTACAAGCAAGGCGAGGAGACGCCACATGCTGCCAGCTGTCATAAGTCCCCCCTGAACATCACATCCCGAAGAGCGCTTCACTGGTCGCGTCGCTAGCGCAACCAGCCAGGCGGGACGCCTGCACGGCGGGCCTCTTCCTGCAACACCGTGTATTGCACGTACAGCCCGGTCAGCCGTGCCTGCGCGTCACGAATGCGCTCGCGCACCTGCATCAATTCCTGTTTCTCGGCGGTCAGCACCTCCTGCGGTAGCAGGACGCGGTTGCCGGAGGCGTCCCACCCCAGCAGGAAGGTTGTCCCTTGGGCCTCAATCTTGCGCTGCAACGTCTGCGCCTGACTGTTGAGCGAGCGAATGATTTCCTGCTGGGTATAGACTTCCATCAGAATAGCCCGCGCGCGACCGCGCCAGTACGCCTCATCATTGTTATTGGCAGACGCCGGAACAGAGGCGACGGACTCGGCGGTTTTTTCCGCTGGACTGGCCACCAACACGCCCGACATCGGGCGCGTTGAGACTTGGCGCAGGCCGCCGCCGAAGTCGGCGTTGGTCAAAATGCGCCCTGCCTTGCGCGCCGGCGCGGGCGATGATTTCTGCGGCGTAGGGACAGCGGAAGCGACCGGCGCAGCGGCGCGCTCCTCCGCCCCGATCACGCGCGGCGGAGCGGCCTTTGCCCGAAACTCACCGTCCCGCTGACCGTTGACACGTTCCGTCGCAGCGATGTCAATGTTGGCGAGGGCAATGGAAATTCGTCGGCCGTCGGCGGTGGTAAAAACGGCGACCTCATTGACAATACGGTACTCGGACCGCACCTCCAAGCGTTTTCCGTCCCGCAACACCAGCACGAAGCAATCGGCGGCGAGAGCGACGCTTGAGCATAGAAAGACGCCCAAGACGACCACGGTTACGGCTATCCAGCGTGTCATAGTCCCTCCCAACACAGCCGTTTTTCCGACAATGGACTTTGCTTGTGAACTACCCGGAGACCCCACAAGGCTGTACGCAACGATAGCATGTCGTTTTGGCGTTCGGCGATATAACGTGTTTGAATGCCTGCCGGTTTCCGATTTCCGTGATTCAGCGTGAAGGTTTCGTGACGCACTCCGAACTCGCTCTCATTCTTGACTTCGGCTCGCAGTACACCCAACTTATTGCCCGCCGCACCCGCGAACTTGGCGTCTATTGTGAGATTGTTCCGTGTCATACGTCGCCGGCCGAGATTCGTTCCCGGTCGCCGCGTGCGCTGGTGTTGTCCGGCGGACCAGCGTCGGTGTACGCCCCCGACGCTCCCCGGTGCGACGCCGCCGTATTCGCGCTTGGCGTGCCCGTGCTCGGTATTTGCTATGGGCTGCAAACCATCGCGGCGCACTTTGGCGGAACGGTCGCGCCATCCAGCCGACGCGAATTCGGCGCGGCGCGCGTCCGGCGAACTGCGCCAAGTCGCCTGTTTGAAGGCTTGCCGGAAGTCTTCGATGTCTGGATGAGTCACGGCGACCACGTGGTGACGCCGCCGCCCGGCTTCACCGTGACGGCGCAGACCGACGACGCGCTGGGGGCGCTTGAAGACTCCGCTCGTGGCCTCTACGGCTTGCAATTTCACCCGGAAGTCGCCCACACGCCGCTCGGACGCGACATCCTCCGCAACTTCTTCATCAACATCGCGGGTATGCGCGCCGACTGGAATATGCAGGGCTTCATTGAGGCGGCGGTGGCCGACATCCGAGCGCGCATCGGCGACGGCCGCGCCGTTTGCGGACTTTCCGGCGGTGTGGATTCAGCCGTCGCCGCCGCTCTGGTTGCCGAAGCCGTCGGCGACCGGCTGACCTGCCTCTTTGTGGACAACGGCCTGCTGCGGCTGGGCGAGTTCGACGAGGTGCTGGCGATGTTCCGCGACACGCTCCATCTGAACGTCAGGGGCGTCGCCGCCGGTGAACGGTTTTTGACGGCGCTGGCCGGCGTTGAAGACCCCGAAGCCAAGCGCAAGATCATCGGGCGCGTTTTTGTTGAGGTTTTTCAGGAGGAAGCCGCCAAGCTCGGCCAAGTGGAGTTTTTGGTCCAGGGAACACTCTACCCGGACGTAATTGAGTCGGTGTCGGTCAAAGGGCCGTCGGCGGTCATCAAAAGCCACCACAACGTTGGCGGCTTGCCGGAGACGCTGCATCTGAAGTTGGTCGAGCCGTTGCGTGAGCTGTTCAAGGACGAAGTGCGAGCGGTGGGCCGTCAACTAGGCCTCCCGGAAGCCCTGCTCCGACGGCATCCGTTTCCGGGACCGGGCTTGGCGGTGCGCATCGTCGGCGAAGTCACGCCGGAGCGCGTCGCGCTGCTGCAACGCGCCGACGCCATTGTGGTTGAAGAAATTCGCGCGGCTGGCCTCTACGACGACATCTGGCAGGCGTTTGCCGTGCTCTTGCCCGTGCGGAGCGTCGGCGTCATGGGCGACGAGCGGACGTATGAGCACGTCTGCGCCGTCCGCGCCGTGACAAGTCAGGACGGCATGACGGCTGACTGGGTACGGCTGCCCTACGATGTCCTGCACCGCATCAGCAGCCGCATCATCGCCGAGGTGCGCGGCGTCAATCGCGTAACGTACGATATTTCCTCCAAGCCTCCGGCGACCATCGAGTGGGAGTAGTCAGCAGTCATGTTCGTGGATTCACACTGTCACATTGACTTCTACAGCTATGACGACGACCGCGCCGAAGTTCTCAGTCGCGCACGGGCGGCGGGCGTCGAACTAATGCTTGAAATTTGCGGCGGCGACATTGGGCGCGGCTCGCTTGACATCGGCATGCGCATCGTCAAAAGCGAACCGGACGTGTACGGCGCGGTCGGGATTCATCCGCATGACGCCGCCGCCTACGACCCGCCGCTCGAAGCGAAGCTGCTTGACCTTATGGCGCATCCAAAGGTTGTCGCGTGGGGTGAAATCGGACTGGACTACTACTACGACCGCTCGCCGCGCGACGTGCAGCGTCGTGTTTTTGCGCGGCAAATGACGCTCGCCCGCGAGCGCGACTTGCCGATCATTCTGCACATCCGCGACGCGGACGAAGACATGGCGGCGATGCTGCGCGATCACTGGGTCGGGGTGGAGCGTCCCGGTATTTTTCACTGCTTCAGCGGCTCGTGGAAGCTGATGGAAACCGGCGTCGAGCTGGGCTTTCACATCTCCTTTTCGGGCAATCTGACCTTCAAGAAGAACCACGAACTGCGCGACATCGCCCGCGCCGTTCCGCTTGACCGCTTGCTGATTGAAACCGACTGCCCGTTTTTGTCGCCGGAGCCGTATCGCGGCAAACGGAACGAACCGGCGCGCGTGCTTGAAGTCGCCCGCTGCTTGGCGCAACTGCATGAAATGGACATCGCCGACATCGGCCGGCTGACCACGGCCAACTTCCGTCGGCTCTTTCGTCTTGAAAGCGCCGTTGCGCCCGCTGTCACGCGCGCTACGGCATGAACCCGCCGGTTCAGGTCGTTCTCGATCTCGCCGTCGTCGGCCTCTTGTTTTCGGGCCTGCGCTTCGGCGGCAAGCTGATGGGAAACCTCCTCTATTTGGAGGCCGACCGCGGCATGCTGGACGACATCGCGTTGGGCGGCGTCGGCGCAGCGTGGCTGGCGTTCGGCGCGCAAACTTTTGGCGGTTACGGCCGCCCTTTCGCCTTCCTGCTGCTTGGCGTGGGCTTGTTGGGGCTGCTTGACCGCGCTTGGTGGGCAGCCGTCGGTCGGCGACTCCGGACACTCGGAAAGCTGACCGACTGGGCGGCGCGCACTGCGCAGGGCGTCATAGCGCTGAGTCTCGGCGGGGCAGCGTTGGCGGCGCTAGCCCCGCCGGTCGCTAAGGACGCCTTGGTGTATCACCTCGCCGTCCAGAAGACCTACTTGGCGGCCGGGCGCTTCAGCGAGCTGCCGCACAACATTTTCGCCTACTTCCCGCAGTTGGTTGAGGCGCTGTATGCCTGCGGGATGAGCGTCGGGAGCGACCGGACGGCGGCGCTCATTCACAACGGGTTCGGCTGGCTACTGTGCGTCGCCGTCCATCGTCTGGCTGGCGACTGCGGCCTCTCGACGACAAGCTGTTGGCTGGCGGCGGCGGTCGTCGCCGCAACGCCGATGGTGTGGCTTGAAGCCGGCTGGCCCTACGTGGACTTGGCCCTAGCGTTTTACGTCGCGCAGTCGGTGCGGCGGCTGCTGATGTGGCAAGCGACGGGACGGTCCCAGTCGCTTGTCGCGGCCAGCGTCTTTCTTGGCGGCGCGGCGAGCGTCAAGTACCTTGCCTTCCCGTTGGCGCTTGCGCTGACGCCGGTCGTGTTGGGACTGTTGGCGACCAGACACGCTTCGCCTTCCCTGTGGCGCGTCGTGCAAACGCTCGCCTTGTTCTTCCTGCCGATGTTGGCGGTCGCCGCGCCGTGGTATGTCCGCAGCCTTTGGCTGACGCACAACCCAGTTTTTCCGATGCTCTATACGCTCTTTCCGACGCGGAGCGACGGCTGGGACGCCGACCGTGCGCGGCTACACCTGTTGTTCTTGCAGGGCTATGGGAGCGAAGTAAAGGACTGGCTAGATTATATGACGCTTCCTTGGCGCGTCTGTTGGTTGGCGCAAACCGATGACATTCGGCGGTACGACGGTGAGATTGGCGCGGCGTACTTCGTCTTTGTTCCGGCGCTCCTGCTGTGGCCCCGAATGGACGCGCGGCTGCGGAGTTTGGCGGGGTTTGTCGTTCTCTTTTTCTGGCTGTGGGCGTTTTCGTCGCAGCAGATTCGTTTTCTGTTGCCGGCGCTCGCCCCGGCCGCTGTCGTCGTCGTGTGGTTCGCCATTGAATGGCTTAGTTGGACTCGGCGATTGCGCGCCGTCGGGCTGTTGAGCGTCGGGCTGTTCATTGCCGCCAACACGCTGCGTACAGGCGAACTGGCGGTCGAAAGCCAAGCCGTCACCGCCGGACTCGGCCGCATCCCCGCGGAGGACTACCTTCGCGCTAAGTTGCCGGAATACAGGATGTTTCGCTTTTTGGCCGACTGCACGCCGCCGCAGTCGCGCGTCTGGCTGGTCAACACCGGCGCGCGAACCTACTACCTCGACCGGCCCTTCGTCACCGACTACGCCTTCGAGGGGTACACGCTGGGGCGGCTTGTGCACGCATCGCGCACATCGGACGAACTGGCGCAGTTCATCGCGCAGCTCGAAGTGGACTGGCTGTTGATGGCGCTGGACATCGTGCTTGATCCGCAGACGATGCCCTTTGAAAACGAAGCCGAACGAGCGCGCTTCCTAGCCTATCTTCAGCGGTATGCAACGCTCGTTCGGCAGGATGGGCGCTTAGCCCTGTTTCGTTTGCGGCGTTAGGCCGCGCGTGCGCCGGTGAGAAGCTCCTGCATACGGGCGCGCGCTTTGTGGAGTTGTGACTTCGACGTACCGGCGCTGATGCCGAGCAGTCCGCCGATTTCCTCGTGTTCGTAGCCTTTCAGGTCGTGGAGGATGAACACCGTTCGGTAGCCGCGCGGCAGCTTTTTCACCGCCGACAGCAGCGCCAGCCGGTCGACCAGCGGCGTCTGCGACTGCCGAATCATCACCGGCGTTACGTCTTCCGGCATATCGCCTTCTTCCGTCACGCTTTCGACGCGATTTGACTTCTTACGGAAGTGCATCAGCACCTGATTGACGGCGATCCGGTGCAGCCACGTCGTGAAGGCGGCTTCGCCCCGGAAGCTACTGAGCTTACGCAGTACTTGGATGAAGACGTCGTGCGTCAAGTCTTCGGCGTCGTCGGGGTTGCCCGTCATCCGCAGACACACAGCGTACACTCGCCGGTAATACTGGCGGTACAACGCCTCAAACGTATCGGCGGCGACGTTGGCCGGCGGTTCGGCTTCCGCCGTTGGGGGCGGTAAGTCGTCGCTCGCGGCGTCTTCAAGCTCGGCGTCCTCCACGCAGCCTTCATCCAACCCGGGCACACCCGGTTCAAGACCAAATTCACCGGAGAAATGCGGCGCGTCATCAAAATCAGTGGAAACAGGCGTTGCTGTGGTTGGTTGTGTAAATTCGATTGAAAATAGAGCGTCTTCCGTAGTTATGCGGCGCATCTTTGAGAAGCCTCCTATTGTGGCGTTGGCAATCGCCGCTGGCCTGTGAACACAAAGCGCGTGCCAAAGTTCCTGGAAAATCATTCCGAAACGCCAAACTGCCCTTTTTCAAAGACCTGGAATCGAAAACAACGCGCCGCCAGCCGATTTGGCACCGGCGGCGGCGTGGCGAGCACACGATTTCGTGTAAGTCTTCGACTATCGCAGGCCGGTGCTGAACGTAATCGTCGGGCCAAAAATCAACCCGTTGAGAAAAATACGCCGCTGGGCGTGCCAAATCGCCCGGTAGTGCGGGTCGTCGGCGAACAATACGACGTGACCTGAGCCAAGCTGTTCCTCAATGACCACCGCCGTCCGGCGGAGAAAGCGTTCTGTATTCCCCTCCCATACGAAACCGGACAGCGGTTTTGGGTCTTCGATGGTCAGAACGTTCGTACCGGTCGGCGACGGGCGGAAAAACCGCTCACTGACCAAAACGGGCATAGCGGTTTGCTCGTGGCCAAAGGTGAGGAAATGCTCCCGGTTGACCGTCGCCCGAAAAATAGCGCCCGGCAGCGGGAGCGGCGCTTTAGCGACAGCCGCATCAGTTGGCGGTCGCCCGTCGGACGCCGACAGTGAAGCAGGTTTGTCGTCTTCCGGCTTACTGTCTTTCGGCTTGGCCTTTCTGCTGCCTGATTCCCGGTAGCGGGAGGGTTCGCCGGAGGTAGCCGCTGTCTCAGCTTGGGGCAACTTCTTATCGTCCGCCGATGAATCCGGCTCGCGCTTTTTCTCCTCTTCAGTGTCCTCTTCGAGCAGGCGTGCGCCGGTCAAGTCAACGTCTTTGTGAGCAGCGAAGGCGGCTGCGCCGCCTATGCAGATCAGCGTTCCGCCCTCCCGACACCAGAGCTTGAGCCGCTCAATACCTTCCTTGCCAAACGCCCGCCGATATGCGCTTGGCGAGCCGTCGGGCAAAATCAGGACGTTGAATTCGTTTAGTCGCAACTCCAGAAAGGTTTCCACCGTGATGGGGGTGAACTCAATCCCGATATCGTTGGTCAGCGTAAACCACAGTGCGCCGTAGGAAGTCTGACTAACACCCTCCTGCGCGATGACGGCGATGCGGGGCGGCCGTAATGTGTACACCCCTTCAGAGCCGACGCCGGTGATGCCGTCGTTGGTGTACGCCGAATTGACTGATTGCACTTCGACGCCGCATTCGGCGGCCAGCGCCGACAACCGACCGTGAAGCGTGTCGGGATTGCGCTCGACACGCAGGATGAAGGAACCGCGCGGATAAGCTCGGTCGCCGGCGCGCAGCGGTCGAACGGCAGTCGCTAGACGATACCCTTCCTGTAACAGGCGGAGGGCGAGCTTGGCCGCCGCGTCTGACTCATAGGCAAAGACATACGCTGTTCTAGCTGATGACGGTGGCGGTGGCGGCGTCGTCACGACTGAGTGCAGCGGCGTCATGGCGACCGTCGGACGCGCGCCAGCCCAGTAGGCCGGGACATCCAACGCTAGCGGCAACGACCAAGCTGTAATGTCGTAAAACTCGGTTTCTTCCTTTGGTGCGTTGGCTCCGCGCGTCGCATTCCGTCTGACCTTCTCCAGTTGGCGTTCGATAAACGCCTTGTCCTGTTTGGTGTCCGGCTCAAGCAGCGCCTTGGCGATGCGTCCGCGCGGTTGATCAAGATTGACCACTAATGTTCCCGCCGGAAACTCGCGTACGGGCTGGACGCCGCCGAAGTAGTCATGGACGGCTTTGAGCGTGAACGCCGCCGTCGCGGTCTGCACTTCGACGCCGTGGTGGAGCAACGTCTGCACCAGCCGATGCCGGCGCGTTGCGTCCCCTTCCGGTGGAAACAGAATGCATTGCAACGGCCCCTGCCGTCCTTCGGCGATGGACTGAACAAAGAAGGCGCGGTAGTCGCGCAGCCGTTCAACGCGGTGGGCGACCGCCGTCTGAAGGGTGGCGAACGATGCCACCACATGCCGCGCAATGCCGTCGCGCAAGGTGAGAATCGTTTCATCATCCCGTCGCCAGTTGAGTCCCTTCCAACCGCCGCCGTCGGTTTCGTACGTCATACCGGTCGCCCCGTTGAGCGACGACCAGCTATCCCAGTAGCCCGGATAAAACAGGTCAAACACATCTCGCACGTAGTACTGCCAGCCGTAGCGGTCAAACGCCGCCGCGTTGCCCCGCCCAAAGATGTCCAGCCACTTATCGGCTTGCCCACGGTTGATGTTAGGATTGATGGGGAGGGCCGCCGGTGGAAAGAAGTAGTTGACTGTCTGCCCATGGTGGTCGGCGCAGACCTGCGGATGCCACTCCAGAAACGCCTGCATCGCCGATTGCGACTCAATCTGCGACGCAATAACCAGGTCCCGATTGAGATCGAACAGGTAGTGGTTCAGGCGGCCGTAAATGCTCCACGGCTCGCGGTGCTCGATAGCAAAGGGTTCGGGACGACCAATGCCGACGGCGTTGTACCAAGTCACGAACCGCTCATGGCCATCGGGGTTCTGGCACGGATTGATAACGACAACCGCTTGCTCAAGCAGTTCGGTGATGGTTGGATTCTGACTCGCCACAAGGTCATAGAGAACTTCAAGCATCGCCTCGAAGCCGGCCGATTCGTTCCCGTGAATGCTGTAGGCAAGCCAGACAATAATCGGCATGTTTGAGATAAGTTGTTCAGCTTCGGCGTCCGACAGACGGCGCGGGTCGGCGAGTCTGGCGGCGTCGGCCCTGATGGCGTCCAGCCGCGCGATGTTTTTCGGGGAACTGACGACGAGCGTGTACAGCGTCCGGTGTTCGGGCGTACGCCCACGTTCAAAAACGCGCAGCCGGTCTGACTTGGCGGCATACTCGCGCAGGATACGCTCGAAATTGGCGTAGTTGGTGTGAAAGTCGCCGATTTCGTACCCGAAGGTTGTCCAAGGGGAAACGAAATTGGGCGAGTAGGGACCAAACTGCTGAAAATCAAAGCTCACGGCGGCCGTCGGCGGCGGCGCCGGAATCTGGGCGAACGAGGGCGGCAACGGCATGAGGAGCAAAAGACAAAGCAGCGCGGCAAGATGTTTCATCAGACGGACGCCGAGCACGCGCAAGCGCCGTAGCGGAAGTCGCACAGGCGCTCACTGTGTCCTAAGGTGGGGCTTGGGGTGAAACTTATCGGGGCGGCTGAGCCTTCGATTTCTTGTTCTTCTTGTTAGGTTCAACAACCTTGGGCGTTGGTTCGGCGGCCGGTTTGGGCGTCGGTTCACTCTTGGTCTGGGTCGCCGCCATACGGGTGGCTTCGTTCTGTGACGCGGCGGCGCGCTGCCCATAGGTCTGCATCTGCTTGCCTTGCCCTGTAATGGTGGACTCCGGCGTAACGACATCAGTGCGGACACCCAAGCTAACCAGCAACTCCTCAACTTCAGGATCAATCGTGTCGTCCTTTTTCAGGATGACGCCTTCCTTCGACACGCTGGCGGAGGGGCCAAAAATTTCCTCAAACTTGCGCTTGATGAAGCTTTTACGGATAACTTGCTTGACTTCCGCGCCTTCGGCCGGGGCCGGCACTTCAACGCCAAAGCGTTCCAAATACTCGGCCGCCTTGTCGCGCCACTCGCTGTTGGGGTACTCACGAACAATGCGGGCGAATGACTTCGCTGCTTCAGGCGTGTCCTCCAGTTGCGTCAGCGCCACGCCATGCAGGAACAAGGCTTCATCCATGTAGGTGAAGTCCGGGTAGTTCCGAATGATACTTTCACATCGTCCTTTGACGGCGACGTACTTCTGCTGTTTGAAGTAGAGCCGCGCCACGCCAAGGCTGTGCATGCCAAGTTGTTCGCGGGTGAACTTGAGGTATTCCTGCACCTGCGGTTGGAGTTTCGATTGCGGGTACTCACGCGCCAGCCGCATCAGTTCGCGCTCGGCGCGGCGCGCTTCAGTGTTGTCCAAGTTGGCCGGGCCGATCTGGCGGACGTGAATCTGAGCGATTTTGAGCAGTACGTCGTCGGCTAGGGGATGCTGTGGGAAAAACTGTAACCACTCGCGGTATTCGACATCCGCTTGGGCGAGACTGGACGCGCTCCCTTCACGATAGAACGAATCGGCAATGAGCAGCTTCGCCAAAGGCAACAAGGGACTACTGTCGTAGCTGCCAATCAGCGTACTCAACAACAAACGGCCTTCCTCATAACGTCGCTTGCGCATTGCCCGCAACCCCTCGGCGTAGAGTTCGCGGTCGCGGCCCTCGCGGATTTCTTCAGTGGTCACTTTTTTCTTTGGGCTTCCGCAGGCAAGCGAAGCGGCGATGAACGCCGTTAGTACAAGCAGGGCCCAACCACGCTTCGACGTTTGCTCCAGAAACCCTGACTTCAGCAACTTTCAAACCCTCCACAAGTGGAAAAAATCTAAACTCGCCTTTGTGCTGGCGAATGAGCGCCTCAGGTGTTGACGCCGCCGACCGGGGCGGCATGACCTGCGCCCAGCGCCGCTGCGCGTAGTTGTTTGACCGCTAGACCTGGATCGGGCGCGCCAAAGACCGCCGAGCCGGCTACAAGCCACTGCGCGCCGTGTTCAACTAGCGCGCGCACGTTATGCAGGCCGACGCCGCCGTCTACTTCTATCACCGTCCGGAGCCCGCGTTCTTCGATCATGCGCCGGAGACGCGCGACTTTGGACAGGCCGGCCTCGATGAAGCGTTGTCCGCCGAACCCCGGATTGACTGTCATGACTAAAACAAAGTCAGCAAACGGCAGGATTTCATCCAGCAACGTCAATGATGTTCCCGGATTGAGGACGACGCCCGGCCGTGCGCCCAGTGACCGAATGGCGTCAAGCGTTCGGTGCAGATGGTGGACAACCTCCACATGAACCGAGATGGCGTCCGCTCCGGCGTCTCGAAAGTCTTTGAGGAAGGCATCCGGGTTGGTCATCATCAGGTGCACGTCAAGCGGCAGGCGGGTGACTTTGCGCAGCGCAGCGACAACCGGCGGGCCAATCGTTAGATTAGGGACATAGTGCCCATCCATGACATCTACGTGGATCATGTCTGCGCCAGCCGCTTCGATGCGCGCCACCTCTTCGCCCAAACGGGCAAAGTCGGCGGATAGGATGGAAGGTGCAATTTTGATTTCGTTCATACCATCTCCTGCTTGGCGGGGCGCACCGGACAGTTTGGCCGCCGCCCACCAGCTGACTACTGCGCGCGACTGACGTTGATTTTCACCGGAAAGGGCTTACGCACGATGCTGCCCGCCCTGGGATTCTGGCGTGTAACCGTACCGACTGGCTCTGGTGCATTCGGAACATCAATCACCACTACCCGTAGACCGCTTTTCTCCAACAACTCCCTCGCCTCTCGCTCGGTTTTGCCGACAACGTTTGGGACGACGACGCGCTCGCCGCGTGTGAAGTAACAGGTGGCGACGCCGCCTGCAATGAAAGCTACGACGAGCAAGGATATAAACGTGAGCCGCCACAGGGCGCGTTTCAGCCAAGACCCAGTCGCGCGTTGTGGTCGGTCGCCGCTGACTGCGCTCGTCATAGCCGGCGACTCTACCACCGGCGTGGGAACAGCGGCAACGGTCATTGGTTTGTTCATCGGCGTCAGGAGCAGCTCAGCTTCAGGGAAAAACAAACCCCACCTTTCCAGCACGTGAAGCGTGTGTTACAAACCAAACAATCACACAAGTTTTGGATACGTCGTCAGCCTGCAAAAGGGTGGCGTTTTTTTCACCCTTTTGCGGCTGATTACCTCAACCCGCTTCACACTACAGAGAGGAGTCCTCTAGGCATGTCGACACGACATCACTACGCTCTTTCTTGGCTGCCGCGGCTCGCCCTGCTGCTGGCGCTTTTGGCTGGGAGTTTCATCCCCAGCTGGGCGCAATCAGGGACAACTGGCATTGCCGGTACGATCAAAGACGAACAAGGGCGCGTCATCGCCGGCGCGACCGTTACACTTACCGATGTTGACCGTGGTACGTCCCGCAGCCAGTCCACCGACAACAACGGCGCTTATAGCTTCAGCAACCTGACGACCGGACGCTACAACCTGACCATTGAAGCCAACGGTTTCAAAAAGAAAGTCGTCGAGAACATTCAAGGCCTTGTGGACAAAACCACGGACGTTTCCGTGGCGCTCGAAGTCGGCGGCGCGGATGAGGTCGTCACGGTTTCCGCCAATTCGCTGGAAGCCGTCATCAACACACAAAACGCCAGCCTCGGCAACAACTTCGTCGAGCAGCAAATCAAGCAACTGCCGCTGGAAGGGCGCAACGTCGCGGCGTTGTTGAGTCTGCAACCGGGCGTGACGGCGGATGGCTACGTTGCGGGTGGCCGCAGCGACCAGGCCAACATCACGCTCGACGGCGTGGATGTCAACGACCAAGTCAACGGCTTTGCCTTTACGCCCGTGCTGCGCGTGACGCCCGACTCGGTCAGCGAGTTTCGCGTCACCACCGTCAACGCCGACGCCAATCAGGGTCGGTCATCCGGCGCGCAGATTTCGCTCGTCACCAAGAGCGGGACAAACGAGTACCACGGCACGCTGTTTCACTTCCACCGCAACACCGTCACCTCGGCCAACGACTTTTTCAACAACTTGGCCGGCACGCCGCGGCCGCAGCTCATCCGCAACCAGTTCGGCGGCGCGATTGGCGGCCCGGTCGTCAAGGATCGCTTTTTCTTCTTCTTCACCTATGAAGGGTTACGGCTGGCGCAAGGGACGCCGGTCACGCGGCTCGTCCCACGTCCCACCATGGGTCAGGGAACGCTGCGCTTCATCAATCCGAGCGGCGGCGTCACGACGCTGACGCGCCCGCAGTTGGAAGCCATCTTCCCGGCGGTCGGTCTCAATCCCATCACGTTGCAACTCATGGCGCAGGCGGCGCAGCGGTATCCGGTCAACAACGACCAGGTGGGCGACGGCCTCAACACCGGTGGGTTCACCTTCAACGCGCCGCTACCGGTCCGGCAAAACACCAGTATTGCCCGGCTGGATTGGAACGTGGACCGCCAGAACAAGCACGTCCTGTCGGCGCGGCTCAACTACCAATATGACAACAGCGCCCGTGCGCCGCAGCAGTTCCCCGATACGCCGACGCCGACCGCTTGGGAGCATCCGACAGGGCTGGCGGTAAGCCACACGTGGACGATTTCCAGCAACAAAATCAACGTTTTCCGGTTCGGCATCACGCGCAACGCCTTCACCTTGGGCGGTGACTCCAACCAGAACTCCCTCAACCTGCGCGACGTATTTCAGCCCTTCGCCTTTTCGCGGTCGTTGTCGCGGGTGTCCCCGGTGTACAACTTCGTAAACGACTTTACGCTCATCAAAGGCGGTCACTCGTTCCAGTTCGGCGGCAATGTCCGCATCATTCGCAACAAGGTGCTCAACTCGGCGAGGTCGTTCGACAGCATTGTGGCCAACTTCTCGTTCTACCAGCAAAGCGGCGCGGTGCTGTCCAACCCGATTATCGCGGCTGGTTTTCCAATCAGCCCCGGCTTCCGCAGCCCTGTGCAGGTCGCCATGTCGGCGCTCATCGGGCGTGCGTCGCAGTACTCAGCCAATTTCAACTTCACCCGCGACGGCTCATTGCTCAACAGCGGCGTACCGATTCGACGCGATGTGGCGACCGAAGAATACGAAGGCTACTTTCAGGATACGTGGCGTATCCGGCCGAACCTCACCTTCACGTACGGGATTCGCTACAGCGTTAGCCGTCCGGTCTATGAGCAGAACGGTCTTCAGGCGCGCACGACCATTCCGCTCGGC
This sequence comes from Chloracidobacterium sp., assembly GCA_025057975.1. Classification (NCBI taxonomy): domain Bacteria; kingdom Pseudomonadati; phylum Acidobacteriota; class Blastocatellia; order Chloracidobacteriales; family Chloracidobacteriaceae; genus Chloracidobacterium; species Chloracidobacterium sp. Next base: position 10,794 of record JANWUV010000016.1, on the reverse strand, counting down.
GAGTACTTTCAGGGACGCCTGCGCGGGATGGAAACTGGCGTTCCGTTCAACGAACCCATCGTGGTGGATTTGGCCGGTCCCGCCAACGGCAAGCCCGGCAACTATGAAACTGACTGGAACAACTGGCAGCCCCGGTTCGCCGTTGCGTGGTCGCCCCGCGCCGAAGGCGGTTTCTGGAAGCGGCTTCTGGGTAGGGAAGGCGACACCATCCTGCGCGGCGGCTATGGTTTGGTCAACGACTACTACGGTACGCAGATCGCCTTCCAGTTTGACAACAACAACACGCTCGGTTTTTCGTCACAGTCGTTGACGCCGGCCAACTCATTCAACGTCACGACACGCCCTGCGCCGCTTATCACCGGTGTCGGCCAGCAGGTGCGCGGCTTGCCGCTCATCACGATCCCGGGACAGTTGACGTTTCCACGGCAGCAGCCGGCTTCGTTCCGCCGGATTCAAGCCATTGAGCAGTCGCTTGACGCGACGGTGCGCGCGCCCTACAACCACGTCTTCAACGTAACGATTGGGCGCAAGCTGCCGGCCGGCCTCTACGTTGAAGCGTCTTACATCGGTCGCATCGGGCGGAACTTGCTGGCGACACGCGACATTGTGGCGCTCAACAACTTGCGCGATCCGCAGTCAGGCCAAGACTGGTACACCGTGGCCGGTATCCTCGCTGACCTACGCGACCGGAACGCGCCGCTGTCGGCTGTCCCGAACCTCGCCTACTTCACAAATCTCTTCCGTGGAGTTGACCTCATTGGGGCGCTGGGCGATTTCTTTGTCGGCGACGAGGACGCTTTTCGCGGGATGACGCCGACGCAGGCGGTTTACGCTTCCATTGCGCGCATTCCCATTCCCGGCATCGGCGTCATTGACGGCATCGCCGGTAGTGACTGGACAACGCTCCAGTTGGCGTTGGATTACGCCAACTTCTTCTTCCGCACCGACGGCCGGCCCGGCGCGCCGATCTTCTTCCAACCGCAGTACGGGACACTCTCAGCGTGGGGCAGCATTGCCACGTCGGATTACCACGGCTTTACGCTTTCGGTTCGGCAACGCTACAAGGATCAACTGACGTGGGACTTCAACTATACGCTGTCCAAGTCGCTGGACACAGCGTCGGGTCTCCAGCGGTTCGGGCAGTTCGGCAGCGCGTTTATCCTCAATCCAATTCGGCCGCGCGACAACCGGTCATTTTCAGATTTTGACACACGCCACATCATCAACTTCAACGCCATCTGGGACATCCCTGTGGGACGCGGACGCACCTATGCTTCCGACATTCCGCGCTGGGCGGATGCCTTTATTGGCGGCTGGCAGTTGACGACGATTTTCCGGTGGAATTCGGGCCTGCCGGTGGACGCCCCGTTTGATGGGCGGCGATGGGCGACAAACTGGAATGTCCAGAGCAACGGCGTTCCTATTCGTCCGATTTCGTCCTCGCCGACGCGCAACGGCGCGGACGGGCGGCCGAACCTGTTCCGCGATCCAGTGGCGGCGTCGCAGTCGTTCCGCAATCCCCGTGCAGGTGAAACCGGCGGGCGGAACATCCTACGCGATCCCGGCTTCGTGTCACTGGATTTTGGGTTAGGCAAGTACTTCCGCATGCCGTGGAGTGAAAAGCAAACACTGCTGTTCCGGTGGGAAGTCTTCAACGCCACTAACACGGCGTGTCTGACCGGCGCGCAGACGGTCAACTTCCAGATTCCGCAGGATTCGACCACAAGCCAGCCGGGACCCGGCTTTGGGCGCTTTACGGCGACACAAGGGCCGCCCCGTGTGATGCAGTTCGCGCTGCGCTACACCTTCTAAACCACGGTAAACGCTGGGGCTATAACGGCGATGGGCGATCCGCCCATCGCCTTTGTTGCTTGCTCCGCCAGAGTCCGGCCGACTTTTGACTTGCGTCGCCAAAAAGCGTAAGTTCCCGCCTGTCAACACCCCTCGATTCGGCTTTGCATGGGTTTGTCCGATGTCTTTGCCGGAGAGCACGCCGCTGGTCGCACCGCCTGACCCCGCCGCGGACAGTCCCGACGACCTCAGCGATTTGCCAGCCGACCAGCGCGAGGTTCTCGCGGCGCTTGAAGCTGACGCCGCGCCGCCGGGCGCTTCTCCCCGTGACCGTTCCGCCGATATTGCGCTTGTTGCTCGCTGCCGCGCCGGTGACGCCGCCGCTTGGGAATGCCTCGTCCGGCAGTACTCTCGCCGGATTTATCATCTAGCCTACAAGTTTGTCGGACGCCACGAACAAGCTGAAGACCTGACTCAGGAAGTGTTCCTCAAAATCTATCGCTCGCTTGACCAGTACAATCCTGACGTGGGCGATCTGCCCAACTGGATATTTCGCTTAGCGCGCAACCTTATCATCGACGACTATCGCCGCCGTCAACGGCAGCCGGTGGAAAGCAGTGAAGACATTGAGGCGCATGTCCACCGCCTGCACAGCCGCACTGACCACCCACAGCGCACCATCGAGCGTAAGGAGCAGTCTTTACAAATCATGCAGGCGATTGAAAAACTTTCCCCCGACTTGCGCCAGTGCGTCATCATGCGCGACATCGAGGAAATGACTTATCAGGAAATCGTTGAAAAGCTCCAGATTCCCGAAGGCACGGTCAAGTCGCGCATCAATCGCGGACGTATCGAACTGGCGCGCATCCTGCGCCGCATGAAAGTCGTCGGGATGTGACTTCATTCCCGACCTGCCTCAGAACGTCATGGAAGAAAATGAATACACTCGGCAACGCCGCCGGAACTTAGCCGACATTATGGCGCTTGGGTTTCCGGCTTATCCGGCCGGCTACCGCCGGACGCACAGCATCGCCGACATTGTGGCGATTTACGGCGCGCATACCGCCGATGCGTTGGACGCCGCCGCCGTTACTGTTCGGGTCGCCGGCCGCATTCAGGCGGTCAATGTCATGGGCAAGGCCGCTTTTATTCGCTTCACCGACGGCGCAGCGACGCTTCAGGCCTACCTACGGAAAAACGACCTGCCAGAGAACGAATGGCTGCTTTTCAAACGGTTGGATTTGGGCGACTTCATCGGCGTCGCCGGTAGGCTCTTTCGCACGAGAACCGGCGAACTGTCGGTGCATACCGAGCAACTGACCTTCCTGACCAAAGCCATTATTCCGCCGCCAGACAAGCACTACGGGTTGCACGACATCGAGTTGCGCTACCGGCGGCGCTACGCCGATCTGATTGCCAACCGCGACGTACGGGCGGTGTTCGTCAAGCGGGCGAAAATCATCCAGGCCGTGCGGCGATTCTTCGACGCGCGCGGCTACCTCGAAGTCGAAACGCCCATGTTGCACCCTATCGCGTCGGGCGCAACGGCGCGGCCGTTTGTGACGCACCACAACGCGCTCGACATGCCGCTTTACGCGCGCATTGCGCCAGAGCTGTACCTCAAGCGGCTTATCGTCGGCGGCTTTGAAAAGGTCTATGAAATCAACCGCAACTTCCGCAACGAAGGGCTTTCGACGCGCCACAACCCGGAGTTCACCATGCTGGAATTCTACGAGGCCTACGCGACGTACGAAGACCTCATGACGCTGACTGAAGAGCTTTTCACGGAAGTTGTCGCGCAAACTTGTGAAACCGAGACTATCACTTACGGTGAAGCGACCATTTCCTTCGCCCGTCCGTGGCGACGGATGACGATGCAGGAAGCCATCGTAACGTACTGGCCGGCCGACAATCCCCCAACCGTCGCCGAGTTGAACGATTTGGCGGGCGTCAACCGCGCCCTTGAGCGTCTCAAGTTGCCGGTCGCGCCGCACATCGGCTACGGCAAACGTCTGGGCGAACTCTTCGAGCACGTCGCCGAACCGAACCTGATTCAACCAACCTTCATCACACGCTTTCCGACCGAACTCAGTCCGCTGGCGCGGCATGCCGACGACGACCCAAACTTTGTTGACCGCTTTGAACTCTTTATCGGCGGGATGGAGTGCGCCAACGCCTTTTCCGAACTCAACGACCCTGACGAACAACGACGGCGCTTTGAGCAACAACTGGCGGCGCGGGCCGGCGGCGACGACGAAGCGATGCCGCTGGATGAAGACTTCATTCGGGCGCTCGCCTATGGGATGCCGCCGACCGCCGGAGAAGGGGTTGGGATTGACCGACTGGTTATGCTGCTGACGAACCAACGTTCGATTCGGGACGTGATTCTGTTTCCGCTTCTGCGTCCAGAAGCCCCTTTAGCGGAAGCGCCGTCGGCGACAGTCCCTTGAGGGAAAATTCTGCAACGTGCAGGGCGATTTGTCTGACCAAACGCGGCGTCAGACGGCGCTCGCCCGCCAGTTTGAGCGCAATGGGACGGCAAAAGTGTATATGCAAACACTGGCCGGCGATGCTCAGGGCGTGCAGCGCCACCGCTGTATCGTCCTTCAGGTCCGGCCGCGCCAAGCGGATCAGCGCTGTCAGAATTTCATACCGTGGCTGGATGAACTCCCGCACCACGATGTCGAGCGCGCCAGTTGGGTGCACCATCTCGTGCGACATCAGCGCCACCGAGTAGTCGGTTTCGCCGGGCTGGCCGTACAGGTGCGTGATAAACGTCATAATGAATCGCGCAATGCCTCGCCGGGCGGCTTCGGGCGTGCCGATGCGCTGCGCCGTACGCAGAATGTGGACGAAGCGCGGCGTCAAGTCTTTTGAGCGCCGCATCGCATAGCGCAGCGTTTCCAGGTACAGTTCTTCCTTGCTGTGAAAATGGTAGTTGACGGCGGCGATGTTAACGTTGGCTTCAGTCGCCAAGTCGCGGATGCTCGTACAGGAGAAGCCGCGTTCAGCGAACAGCCGCTCGGCGACGGTCAGCAAGCGGGTTTTGGCGTCGGCATCCCCTTCAGCGGCGCGCCGCCGCCGCCGCACCGGGGCCTCCAACGCAGGTGTGGGCGCTTGTGTTTCAGTCGGGGCAAGCTCAGTTCGGCTTCGGGTCCGTAGCTTCATGAAATGGGTGAACGCAATGTAGCAAGCAATGACAGTTTTTGCTGAAGCTTAGAATCAAGCAATCTGTCTCGGAGCTTTTCTGCAAATTCAAGTTCCCACCTAATTTGGGCATCCAGTTCTGCTTTGTGGGTGGCGTAGTAGTCCAAGGCGGCTTGGATTTGCTCCCGCGTCAGGTGGGGAAACTGGTAGGCCAGTTCCTCAGCATCCCACCCGTAGCACAGGTGTGGGAGAACCACTTCGGTGACTTTCGTATTAGCGCCGATGAGCCATGCGACCGGCGGCTCATTAGCTCTTGTCTGATTTCAATCTGCGGCGCTAATGGCGACATACAAACCTCGCTTTCTCCACATTGAGTGACTTACGATTGCGTCGGGAATGCTTCTCGGCGGGTGGAATCGGGCGCTTCGGCGGCGGGGCTGAGTCGCCAAGTCAGCAACCCGTGTCGGGTGATCATCAGCGCCCCGCCTGCGATCAGACAGAAGCCGTTGACGAACAGCGCCTGCGACGGCCCGAAGCGGTCGCCAATCCACCCAATCCCAATCGCAGCTATTGGTTGAAGACCAAACCCGACCATCAGCAAGATGCTCAGCAGTCGTCCGCGCATGTGCGCTGGCGCGAGCATTTGCGTCAAGCCGTTCGCTGTGGTGAAGATGAACGGCACGGTCAGTCCGGTCGCCACGATGCAGGCGACGGCGGCGGGCAATGTCCGACTCAGCGAGTTGCAAAGAATCATCGTGCCGGCCCAAACCGTGCAGCCCACGAGCGCCAGCCCGACGCGCGGCGTGGCGCGACTCAGATGCGTCACCAACAGCGAGCCGATAAACGCGCCGACGCCCGATGCGCCGAGCAGCCAGCCCAGCGTCCGCGAATCGCCGCCGAGGACGACCGTGGCTAGGGCCGGGTAAATCGTCAGGTTTGACAGCACAAAAAACGACGCCAGCGTGACAAAGGCCAGCAGGTCCAGCAAGCGCGGCTGACCACTCAAGTACCGCACGGCTTCAGTGAAGCCGCCTACCTGCCTGCCGGCGTCCGGCAGGCGCTCGGTGGCGGCAGCGCGAATCGCCAGCAAACCGGCAATGACGGCCAGAAAGCTGACGCCATTCATCCAGAAGGCTTCTGCGACGCCGATACGCGCAATCGCCCAGCCGGCCAGCGTCGGCCCGAACGTTCGGCCGAATTGCACAATCACACCGTTGAGCGCCAGCGCCTTACGAATCTCGGCCATGCCAACGAGGTCGCCAATGAACGCCTGCTGCGCAGGCATTTCCACCGCCGCCACAACGCCTAACAGGAACGAGAGTACGTAAACGTGCCAGAGCCGCACCACGCCCGTCTGGACAAGCAGCGCCAGTGCAAAAGCCAACAGCATGGCAGCGACCTGCGTGATGATGAGCAGCTTCCGGCGATCAAAGCGGTCGGCCGCCGCGCCAGCCCACGGCGCACAGAGCACCAGCGGTAGCGAACCCAGCAACGCGACGACGCCCTGCGCCTGCATTGAGCGGCTCAGTTCCCACACCACCCACGCTTGAGCGGTAATCTGCATCCACGTCCCCAACAGCGATACGGCTTGGCCGCCAAAGTAGATGCGGAAGGCGGATTGACGCAGGGGCGACCAGTCAGCCGCCCACTGCCGGAGCAAGGCTGGGCGCGGCATAGTCTCGACTGTCATGGCATCGGCTCCACGTCGGGGGCTCCCTCGTTCGGGTGAGCGCTGTCCGACGGCTTGATCGTCAGGCTGTTGACGTCTAGCGTTGTGGACATGGCCCGCTGGAGCGCCACCACCGCTTTGTTGTAGTCGGTCAGCGCCCGAATCTCGCGTCCGCGCGCCGCCGACAGGGCGTTTTGGCGATCAAGGACAAGGAAGTTGGTGGATTCGCCCACCTGATACCGCCGCATCTCGCTGGCGTATTGCGCTTCGGCGGCGGCGCGAGAAGCACGCGCCGCTTGGACACGCCGGAGCGCCGTTTGCACAGCCTGCAGGGCGTTGCGCACCTCGCTTTCAATCTGGGCTTCGACGCGCCGCCGCTGGGCGTCAAGCAACCGCTCCTGCGCTCTGGCCCGTCCCAGCGCGCTCTGGGCGACGCGGTTCGCTGGCGTAAAGCTGAAGTTCAGCCCGACGCGCACGTTATAAAAGTTTTTTGAAAACAGGTTTCCCAAGTTTTGACCGAAACCGCCGATGAAAAAGCCCGGCAGGCGCAACGTTGGCGGCGGGACGACGACGGGCGGCAGACCCGCCCCAGCCGACAGCGTATTTAGGCGGTTGAGAACAGCGGTGTTGAAGCCCTCACCGAAGGGATTGGCGCGAATCGGCAGGGGTGTACCGGCGGCGCTTTGCAGGCCATAGGCAGCAAAGAAGTCCACTTGGGGACGCAGCTGGTCGCGGAAAAACTGGATGTCAATCTCGTTGGCGGCTTTTTGGATGTCGAACTGCTCCATTTCGGGACGTTTAGCAAGCGCCGCCCGCACGGCGTCGTCCAACGACAGTGCCACCGGTTCTAAGTTGATCTGTTCGGTCGGGATAATGGCTTCCCCCCACAGCGGCGACTGGCGCTCGTTTAGGATCAACGCCTTGAGCGCGTTTTCCACGCGCGTCAGATTTTCAAGCGATTGTAAAAACTCCTCCTGACGTTGTTCAAGTTGAGCTTCAACCGCCACGACGTCCACCGGCGCGGCTGTGCCCGCTTCGACGAAACGGCGATTTTGCTCAAGCTGGATATTGGCGAGCGCCACCGCTTCGGCGCGGATTTCAACCTCGCGCCGCGCAAAGACCAAATCCCAGTAGGCCGACTGCACCTGCGCCACAATGTCAATGACGCGCTGACGGAACTGCGAATCGGAAAGCGTAAGACGTTTTTTGGCAAGCTCAATTTGCCTTCGTGCGTCGTCGGTGCGGAAGTTGCGCAACAGCGGCTGGGTAAAGGTAAAGGTCAGCTGCGACGTGTAAAGCGGGTTGAGGCCCGCGAAGACGTTTGTCGTATCCTGCCGGGCCGTTGTGAACTCCGCGCCTGCCCGGCCGCCCGTCATCAACGGCTTGGTAAAAGCGAAGATGTTTTGCGCTAGACGGGTCTCAACTGCGCCGTTTTCGTCCGCACCCGCAAAGGGGTTGAACGCCGGATTGCGCAGCGCCGCGTAGGTGAACTGGTTCGTCAGCGTCGCGTCAAAGAAGCCTTTGGCGCGGTTGACATCAAAGGCGGCCTGCTGAACGACGACGCGCTGAATTTCGATGTCGGGGTTAGCGCGCAGCGCCATCAGGACGGCGTCGCGCAACGCCAGCGGCCGACTCAGCCCCGGCAGGACGCCGACGCGCGGCTCGACAGCGACTCGGCGGCGCGCTTGCTCGGTCAAGTCTTGCTCTGACGCGGCGGACGACGAGTCGCCGGACTGGTCGGCCAGCCGGACGACGCCGGCGACAGCGTGCCGTGCCACACTATCCCTGTTAGGCGTGTCCTGCTGCGCCGAGACGAGGGACGCCGCCAACCCAATGACGACCGGCGCCGCCCACACCGACAGACGATACGTACGAATGTTCATAAGCTCACCATTTCAAGCGTTTGATTGAAACACTTGTTTGAAAGGTGTGTTTCTATGCCGCCATCAGCCGGCCCGTCAAGGGAAACGTCCCGGCTTCGCGCCCTCGATTTGACTAGGCGGTCTGACCTGCCAAGGCGCGAACGTGGTACACTGGCGTCACGACGCCGTTGCGGTTTCCTCAGTCATATCTCGGAAAACTTTTTCCGTCGCGCCGACGTATCTTGCGGCAAAAGCGAGGCCAAATTTTCAATGCAGGGTATAGCCGGATATCTGTGGATAGTGTGGTTGACTGTTGCCGCTGCATGTGCGGCGGTGGAAGTTTTCACCATCAGCTTCATTGCTCTTTGGTTTGCGGTTGGGGCCGGCGCGGCGGCGCTGGCGGCGGCGCTAGGTTTTGGCGTTCCGGTTCAAATCCTCACCTTTATGGTGGTCTCAACCGCCCTGACGGTGAGTACGCGGCGGATTTTTCTGCGCTGGCTCAACCGTCCTGTTGCCGACACGTTGCCGTCTAACGACATCAGCCTGATTGGTAAGCGGGGCGTGGTCATTACAGAAAGCCGCGGCCCCCGCAGCGAAGCCGAACTTGAACTGGATGGCACGGTATGGACGGCGTTGCCCGTCAATGGTGAACCCCTAACCACCGGCGACGAGTGTGAAGTCATTCGGATTGAAGGCAATCAACTATACGTACGCCCAATTCAGCACATCCCAGACTGGAAAGCCGTCAAGCAACTTAACTGACGTGAATCGAGGTCTCTCACGCAACCCCAACGCCCATCCCGCTGAAGGAGTTGACTATGGAAGCGCTTTTGCTGTTCGGCCTGGTCGTTTTGGTGCTTTTCCTGATTGTTATTCTGGCGAAAGCCATCTGGATTGTCCCGCAAATGCAAGTGCTGGTTATCGAACGGCTGGGTAAATACGCCGGGATTCTCAGCAGCGGACTGCACGTACTCACGCCGTTCCTTGACGCCCCGCGTACGGTTAACTGGACGGGATTTCCCGCTGGAATGAAGTACATTGACCTCCGCGAACAGTACACCGACCTCCCTATGCAGCCGGTCATCACGAAAGACAACGTGACGGTCGGGGTGGATTCGGTCATTTACTGGCAGATTACCGACCCTTACAAGGCCGTTTACGAAGTTGCCGACCTAACTGGCGGCATCATGCAGTTGACCATCACAGCCATGCGCAGCGTGATGGGCGAAATGGACTTGGATGAAACGTTGTCTTCGCGCGACGTGATCAACAACAAGCTGCGGATGGTGATGGACGGCGCAACCAACAAGTGGGGCGTCAAGGTGACGCGCGTCGAAGTGCGCAATATCAATCCGCCGGAGGATGTGCGCGTCACGATGGAGAAGCAGATGACGGCTGAGCGCAACCGGCGCGCGATGGTGCTGCAAGCGGAGGGCGAACGGCAGGCGGCGATTACCCGTGCGGAAGGCGAGCGCGACGCAGCGATTGCGCGCGCCGAAGGCGAACGCCAGATGCAGATTCTCCGCGCGGAAGGCGCGGCGCAGGCCCGACTGCGTGCCGCTGAAGCGGAAGCAAAGTCCATTCAGATTGTGGCGCAGGCTCTGGCTGGTGTCGGAAATCCGGCCCACTACCTGATTATGGGGCGCTATATTGAGTCGCTGCGGGAGATGGCGCAGAGCCAGAACAGCAAAGTGGTCTTCATGCCGGTGGAGGCGTCGAACGTACTGTCGTCAGTGGGGATGTTCAAAGAGTTATTTGCCGACCGGCCGGTGACTGCCGCGCCCCCGCAGGCACCGCCGCCGCAGACGGCAGTCTCGGTCACAGCCCCAGCCGCCCCAGCCCGAACACCCATCCCAACCGCGCCGCCGCCGCAGTACGCGCCGCGGTAGCGCGCTCCCTGAAGACGACGTAGCGACGCAGCCCCTCGATTTGGCGTGCGGTGGCCCCCGCACGCCAAACACTTCTTGACGCTGCTCCCAGAGCAGGTATCGCTCCATCATTCTCGAAAGTCCTTCAGTCTGACGCTGAAGCGCGCGTCATCCGCTTATGCGGTCAAAGTTGACGCCTATCGGCGGAGCGCCTATGCCCTGACGCGACAGATTGCCGAGACCGCGCCGGAAGCCTGGACGCCCGAACTCCTTGACCTGCGCCAGCGGTGACTCGCCGAACGCGCCGTCCATATCTAGCGCGTGGATTTCCCCTAACCAAGAAAGTCACCAGATGAGCGACAACCTGACCCCCACAAGACCACGCAAAAAGTTGATTGAAGTTGCGTTGCCGCTGGACGCCGTCAATCGGGCGGCGGTGCGTGAAAAGTCCATTCGG
>JANWUV010000015.1 GCA_025057975.1 Chloracidobacterium sp. | reverse complement strand
TTTCGAGTTTCAGCGCGGCGGTACGGGTACGACGGGGCGGTGAACGGGCTTGGGCGCGGGTGGTGGAGCGCGACGCTTGGCGATGACGTGACGCGGACGCGGCGGGAGGTGACGAGCTACGACGCGGCGGGACGGGTGACGGAAGCGGCGCAGCGGTTTGGGGTGAGCGGCGGGGGCTGGGTGAGTTACGTGCTGCGGCGGAGTTGGACGGTCGGCGGGCTGGCGACGCGGGACGAGCTGCCGTCGGGGCGGGAGCAGGTGTACGCCTACGACGCGGCTGGGCGGCTGACGGCGACGTGGGGGACGCTGGGGGATGGGGCGTGGCGGATGTACGCGGAGGGGATAACGTACACGGCGCACGGGGCGTTGGCGCAGGAGGCGTTTGGGACGGGGACGCGGCTGTGGCACACGCGGCGGTACAACGTGCGCGGGCAGTTGTATGACGTGCGGGTGGGGACGGGGAGCGTGTACGGGACGCGGGAGAGTTGGGATCGAGGGTGCATCCAGTGGCTGTACACGGACGATATGTGGGGCGCTGGGACGAGCGATCCGTGGAACAACGGGAACATCAAGCGGCAGCAGGTGTGGCAGCCGTTGGGGGCGGACGGAGCGCGGCTGTGGATGACAGGGTATAAATGCAGATTTTCCAAATGGTTGGCATTGTATGAGCACGGCGGACCAGAAAAACTATTGGATATTTACCACTCACTAGGAGCAAAGAGTAAGATCATTGAAGAAGTGCTTATGGATATCAAAGCGATGTTGGCGAGTCCGAAAGGGAGTCAAGCTTATAAAAGAGATTTGTCAAGTAGTGAGGGAGTAACATAGATAACTATGACTCAAATCGTCATCGTTTGGTGAGATATAAACTCAGAACCGAGGTGAAGATTCTGTGTCCCAGCAGTCCAAAAAAGAAAGCCAAGTCAAAGCATTTAGCGCCAGCATTGAGGCAAGGCTCAGAAACATCGCGGGATGTACTAAAGCATTATAAAAGATGAGCTCTGCCTTGGCTTGATGCTGATATATCGAAAGAGAATCACGGGAAAGGGCATGCATCCATCGGCAATACTCTTTGCCGACAGAGACTATGCAACAGCTTTTTTCCAAGGGGAGCTTTGCTTAGCGGCTGACGGGAAATCGTCATCGAAAAAGCTACAATGCTCCCACAAAGCTACAATACTCCCACACCCTCTAGACGTATATCTATGAGTCAGTCGTACGTGACATTTATTGCATCTTCCTTAACAGGAAAGGATGAAGCGGCCGGCAGAAGGCTTATCGAAAAGCCACGGTGTCTAAATACAACCTGCGTCTGATAATGCAAGAATTATGCAAGTAAACCAAGTAAACGTAGTAACGTAGTAAACCACGAGATGACGCTGAGCCACTAGGTGACGCTATGAAAACCAAGCTTGGGCTGTGTTTGTACCCACGGCCCGATGATGTAGAACAACACTGTCAACGACCTTATGGCGAGGCGGCAGCGCCAGCTATTGCTGGTCGAGTTGTCAGTCTCAGCTTTCTTCCGCTGGTGCTTTCTGAAACAAAACTTGGGCCAAGCTCCTGAACCAAAGATGCTGTACCATGGGTTTGCTTATAGACCTTAGTTTTCGTCCGTGCAGCGCACCGACTACCGAATCAACCCAGTGGTTAGGAAGGGAATCAACATCCCCACCACCATCGGCGGCAGACTACGAGCAAGGTTGAGGCCGGCGGCACGCATTTCCGAGTGCGGCACATAAAGTACGTCATTGGCCTGAAGGAAGAGGTCTTTTTGCTTCCCAGATTGAATGTCCGCCAAGCTGATTTTGATTTCCTCGCGTTCGAGCTTACCGGGTACGGTGCGGTAAAGCCGCATGTCGTTACGCTTTGCGCCGTCGGAGAACCCATTCGCCATGGCAATGGCTTGGGTTACAGTGATAGGATTGCGGGCTGTTAGTGGGCCAGGCCGGCGAACATTGCCGGCCAGATAAATCACATCAGCGCGCGGGACGGATACGATGTCTCCGGCTTGAAGCAGGAGATTGTTCTGCGTGTTGCCAGCAATGATTTCATCAATGTTGACGGAGATAATGTCCACATCCGGCGATACATCATCGCCAGCGGCCTGGGTCGGCACGGTTGAATTACGGACATAGCGGATGATGTTGACGAAACGGCTGGAGTCTTCAGTCAGCCCCCCTGACCAAGCAATCACATCAAGCAGGCGCATGGCGCGGCGCAACGGTAGCCGTCCCGGCGACCGCACAGCACCGATGACCGTGATCATACGTGAGTTAAACTCGACCACGCTGACATTGACTTCCGGCTGCCGTAGATATTTCCGCAGCGCTTGGCGCAGCACGTCCGCTGCTTCCTCCTCAGTCAGACCAGCCAGTTGCTGCCGGCCGATAAACAACAGGTCAACCGCCCCGTTTTCACCGACTCGAAATCTTCCGGTCAGGTCGGGCTGTTTGTAGACCTTGATTTCCACCACATCACCGGGACCGATAATGTAATCGCCCAGCGGCGCAGTGTACGTTTGCGTTGCTCGGATGGTCGGGCTGGGCAAGGCGCTCGGCGGTGGCGAGGACGGCGCTTCGTCTTGCGCAGCAGCTGAACCAACCAGAAGCAACACGACCCAGAACGTGGCATACGTAGTACGAAACAGGCTTGGCATGGCAGAATCCCTAATCGAAAGCTGAAATAAGTTCGGACAGTCTAAGGCATCCTTTCGGCCGGTCAAAGCCGCCGCTGAATCCTGCTAGGTTTGTATGTCGTCATCAAACATCAAGATCGGCATCCTGACCGTTTCCGACCGCGCCAGCCGAGGCGTTTATGCTGATGAATCAGGACCGGCAATTGTCGCCGTCCTACGCGAGTTCATCGCCGACGATTGGACGCCCATTACCCGGCTTGTTCCTGACGAACAACCTCTGATTGAAGCGGAGCTGCGCCGTCTGGCCGACGATGAGGGCTGTTGCCTTGTTGTGACGACCGGCGGGACAGGACCAGCGCCGCGCGATGTAACGCCTGAAGCGACGGAAGCCGTCTGTGAAAAGTTACTGCCGGGCTTTGGAGAGCTGATGCGTGCCGTGTCGTTGAAGTATGTGCCGACAGCAATTCTGTCGCGGCAAACGGCGGGTATCCGCGGACGCTGTTTGATTGTCAACTTGCCCGGCAAGCCCAAGTCGATTCGGGAATGCTTGGAGGCAGTTTTTCCAGCGATACCGTACTGTATTGACCTCATCGGTGGCCCTTACCTCACCGGTAACCCTGAGCGCGTACAGGTTTTTCGCCCCAAAAGTTAGCGACTGAAACGCCTTGCGCCATGCGCCGCTTTGCCTTGTTTTTCATTTTATTTGCCTTGTGCTGCTCCGCGCCGATGTCGAAGATTGGCGCGCAGTCGCCGCCGGACGACCCCACCGCGCCGGATTTCGTCGCGCACATGACACGCGCCGACTTCGACCGGCTCGCCCGTACGACCGTTCAGGGCAAACAAGCCGCGACGCCAAGCGTCATGTTCATCATTGACCGTGCCGACGGGCGCGTGTACTACGCCAACTCGCGGCGGTTTCGCTTTCACAGCGATTTCGCACGGGCGACCTACCTGACGCTCGACGCCGGCGATGTGTTTTTGCGCAAAAACTACACCAATGAACAGCGCCGGTTTCTGCTTGGAACCGTCGCGTTTCAACCCCGTCTCGCGCGGTTCACCTACGAGTTCTGGGAGGGCGACCTTCTGACCCCAACGTTGGTGGCTTACGCTCATGAGCGACTAACGCAAACCTTCTTCGCGCCGTTGACCTTCAAAGCCAACGCCCGCCGACACGAGGAAATCGCAGCCCAGCTTCCCACCGTGCCGAGCGTGCGGGCGGATGAAACCCTCCCGGAGACGACCTTTCTGGCGCTCAACACCGGACGCGCAACGGGCGTGCTGCGCCTCGTTGAACGACTGCCGCCGCCGCAGCCTTTCGAGCGCGAAGACATCGTGATTTTCAAGGAAACGCCGCTTTCCACGACGCCGCTGCGCGGCATTCTTGTCACCCAACCGGGCGCACCGCTGTCGCACCTGAACCTCTTAGCGAAGGGCTGGGGCATACCAAACGCCTACGTCAAGGACGCCGACGCGCGCTTTCGCAGTCTGGTGGATCGCTGGGTGACGCTGGTCGTCACCGAAGATGGCGTAACGGTTGAGCCGGCTGAGCAAATCGTCGAATCCGAACGCGAACGCGCACTGAGCCGTGAGCTGCGTTTGCCGCGCGCCGATTTGCGGTGGCGTGCGCTCACCGATCTCCACCGCCAGCGGGCGCAGGATGTTGTTCGATTCGGCGCAAAGTCGGCGAATCTCGGTGAAGTCGCGCAGGCACGAATTCCCGACGTGATCGTGCCGCCCGGTTTTACAATCCCATTCGCCCACTACAAGGCGTTCGCCGACCGCCACGGCGTCGAAGCGCGCGTTCTGGCGCTGCTCAACGACGACCGATTTCACCACGACCCCCAGACGCGACAGGTTGAACTCGCCAAGCTGCGCGCGTTCATCGTCGCCGCGCCGTTCGACCCGGCGTTGCGCCGGGCGATTTTAGCCAAGGTGCGGCGTGAGTACCGAGGCAAGGGGCTCTTCGTCCGCAGTTCAACCAACGCCGAAGACCTGCCGGACTTCAGCGGCGCAGGGCTATACACCACCGTGCCGAATGTCGTCGGCGACGAGGCGCTTATCACAGCCATCAAAACCGTCTGGGCTTCAATCTGGAACTTTGAAGCGTTTGAAGCCCGCGAAGCGGCGCGCATTGACCATCTGGCGGTATATCCGGCGGTTCTCATTCAAGAGGGCGTCAACGCCGACAGCGCCGGCGTCCTGGTCACCACCAACCCCTTTGACCGACGGGACACGGAAGGCATCTACATCAACGCCAAACGTGGGTTGGGGCTGCGGGTCGTAGAGGGGCGGCGCGTGCCGGAGCAGATTATCTACCGCCCACAAAGCGACACGGCGCTCATTTTGACCCGCGCCGACGACGAAACCATATTGACCTTTGACGTAAAAGGTGGGGTGAAGGAAGTGGCAGGCGCGCCTAACCAGCCAGTGCTGTCGGCGGCGATGATTCGGCGCTTGGGGCAGGTCGCCTTGGCGATTGAGCGGTTGTTCGGCGGCAAACAGGACATTGAATGGTTGACCTACCAAGGACGGCTGTACATCGTGCAGGCGCGCCCATTCATTGAGCGCACCAGCCTCTCGATTCAGTAAAGAGGTGGTCGGTATGCGTTATTTCAACACCGCTGGGCCGTGTCGGCCGGACATTCACTACATGCTGTCGCCGGTGGAGCGTCTGCCGGGGGTGCGCCGGTTGATAGACCAGCAGGCGTACTTTGTCCTGCACGCGCCGCGTCAAGTGGGGAAAACGACGCTGATGCTGACCCTGGCGCAGCAGTTGACGGCGGAAGGGCGATACACGGCGGCGCTGCTGTCGCTGGAAACCGGCGCGCCGTTCACGGACGACCCGCGCACGGCGGAGCAAGAAATCATCCGTGCGTGGCGCATTGCGCTGGCGGCGCAACTGCCGCCGGAGCAGCGGCCGGCGTGGGCTGAAACGACGGGCGTGCCTGATCTTTCGCTGTCGGAAGCCTTGGCGCAGTGGGCGCGCAGCGCCGGGCGACCAGTGGTGGCATTTTTAGACGAGATTGACGCCCTGCAGGATAATGCTTTGGTGTCGGTGTTGCGGCAGTTGCGAGCTGGGTATCCGAGTCGTCCGCAGAGTTTTCCGTGGTCGTTGGCGTTGATTGGGCTGCGCGACGTGCGCGACTACAAAGTCGCCTCCGGCGGCAGTGACCGGCTGCACACCGCCAGTCCCTTCAACAAAATGGACGCCCTCACCTTGGGCGATTTCACCTTTGATGAAGTCGCCGCGCTGTACCGGCAGCACACGGCTGAAACCGGGCAGGTTTTCACGGATGAAGCCGTCGCCTACGCCTACGAACTCACCCACGGGCAGCCGTGGCTGGTCAACGCGCTGGCGCGGCAGGCGACCGAGTTCATTCAACCCGACCCTTCCCAGCCCATCACCCGCGACCACATTGAAGAAGCCAAGTGGGCGCTGATTGACCGGCGCGACACGCACCTCGACAGTCTGGCCGAGCGGCTCAATGAGCAGCGTGTCCGGGATATCATCGCGCCGATGCTGGCCGGCGAACTGTTGGCGGACGTGTCGGACGACGACCGGCGGTATGTGCTGGACTTGGGGCTGTGCCGGCTGTCGCCCGCCGGCGGGCTGGAAGTCGCCAACCCGATGTACCGGGAAGTCATCGCGCGGATGCTGGTGTTTCCGACGCGGGCGTTTTTGCCGCATATTCCGGCGACGTGGTTGAATGAGGCGGGGCAGTTGGTGCCGGAGCGGCTGTTGGAAAGGTTTTTGAGTTTTTGGTGGCGGCACGGGAAGCCGTTGTTGCGGAGCGCATCGTATCCGGAGATTGCGCCGCACATCGTGCTGATGGCGTACCTGCAGCGGGTGGAGAACGGGGGCGGGCGGGTGACGCGGGAGTATGCGGTGGGGACGCGGCGGATGGATGTGTGTTTGGCGTACGGGGAGGTGACGGTGGGGATGGCGTTGAAAGTGTGGCGTGACGGGGAGGCGGACCCTGAGAAGGAAGGGCTGGAGCAGTTGGAGGCTTATCTGGCGGGGCTAGGGGAGCAGGCGGTGGGGTGGCTGGTGATTTTTGACCAGCGGCGGGGACAGCCGCCGGTGGCGGAGCGGACGCGGGCGTATGCGGCGACGACGCCCGGCGGGCGCCGCGTGACGGTTGTCCGCGCATAGGAAGCAACAAAACGTCAACGAAACCAAAACGATTCGGAGAAGACCTCTATGGTTTTGAAACTGCGAATCCTGCTTTTCATCGGTTTGCTGGGTTCAGTTATGGGCGACGCCGTCGCGGCTCAGGAAATCGAGATTGGAAGACAACGTACATCTCAACAACGTATCGAGTACCGGCTTTTAGCGACGACAAAAACCTCGACGATGGAGAGGGAACTCAATCAGTACGCTCGGGAAGGCTTTCGCTTTGAAGGCGTCATGGGTGGTGAGACGGCTTTTGGCGGCAATGAGTGCGTCGTGGTGATGTCGCGTACCGGAGCGGACGACGCCCAGTACGAGTATCGGCTGTTGGCGACCAACAAAACCTCCACGATGGAACGAGAACTGCGCGAGGCCGGGCGGAGCGGCTTCGAGATTTGCGGCAAAACGATTTTTGAGACCACCTTCGGCGGCAAAGAACTGGTGGTGATTTTGGAGCGTCCAAAGTCGGGCGGCGTCATCCCGGTTGAATACAAGCTGCTGGCCACGTCGCGGACATCCACGATGCAAAAGGAGCTGAACGAAGCCGGGCGCGACGGCTTTCAGTTCGTCACCTTGGCGGTCGCCGAAACCGCCTTCGGCGGGCGCGAGGTCGTGGCGATTCTGCGGCGTTCGGGACGCCGGGGGCTGTGACATCTCCGGCGGCGCGGGTGAAAGACATCAGAGACACGGCGAACACAACGGGTTCAATGGCGGTTTGGTTGGGTGCTTCCCCACAACGGGATTGCCGTCCAGCCTTGGGTCAGATTATTCGGGAACGGCCGCGACCGTCGGCGTGACGGCAGCCATCGTTGTCGGCTGATTGTCACCTGTGATACCTACGGCGACCTTGAACAACTTTACAGAAAACACAGCTGATGCGGACTGCGCCCGCGCCGCTTTGGACTAAAACCTTCGTTATGCGGTTCCCCCTTCGATTCACCCTCGCCCAAGCCCGCCACCGCGCCAAGATGGAGCGCCTTGGTCGGAAGCGATACCCGACCGTGCTGATGTTGGAGCCACTCTACACGTGCAACTTGGCGTGTCTGGGCTGCTCGACCGAGCGGTACACCGGCAAACTCTCCGACCGCCTGCCGCCGGAAAAGTGCTTTGAAGCCGTGGACGCCTGCGGTGCCCCGATTGTCAACATCTGCGGCGGCGAACCCTGCCTCTACCCCGAACTTAAGGAACTGCTCGAAGGTCTTTTCGCCCGCGATAAGCACGTCATCTTCTGCACGAACGCACTCAAGCTGGAAGAAAAGCTTTTCGGCGTCGTACCGCCTACCCACCGCCTGCTGCTGATGATTCATCTGGACGGCATGCGCGAAACGCATGACTACGTCACCAACCGCGTGGGCGTCTTCGACAAGGTGATTGACGCCATCAAAAAAGCCAAGAAACTGGGCTATAACGTCTATCTCAACACGACCGTCTTCCGGGAAACCAAGGTTGAGGAAGTGGAACAGCTCTGTCGGCTGGTGGACGAGCTTGGCGTAAACGGCATCCTGATTTCGCCTGGCTATGAGTACCAAAGCGTCAAAAATGACATTTTCCTCAACCGTGAGCAAATCCACGAGAAGTTTCGCGCCATCCGCGCGTTCGCCAAAAAGTACAAAATCAACGCCACGCCCAAGTTCCTTGACTTCGCCGCCGGTTTGATTGAACTGCCCTGTGCGCCGTGGTCAACTGTCAACTACACGCCGAAAGGTTGGAAAGCGCCCTGCTACCTCATCGAAGGCGAGGGCTACTTTCAGGACTTCGAAACGTTTTGGAACGCGGTGGATTGGGGCTACTGGGAAAGTCGGCAAGACCCGCGCTGCGTCAACTGCAAGATGCATAGCGGCTCGGAGCACAGCGCCGTTGAGGAAGCTATGAAAACCCTTGGCGGTAAGCTCCAACTTGCCGCTTGGTCGCTGGGGATGGGCGTATGAACAAGGCACGGCGGCGCGTCCGCCTCGACAGCCCATCACGGACGGAACATGTCTTCGGTCAAGCCGACGTTCAGACGCAAGTCGCGCCACTCAGTCAGGCCGACCCGTACGCCGTCTTCGATTTCGACCAGTTCAATCGGCAAGCCCAGTTTGGCGTCCACGCTGTAGAGGCGTACGTTACGGCCACGCGCCAGCCGCAGCACGTAGGCGTCGCCTTGGACGACGACGCTCGCCTCCGCGCCGTCCGCCATCAGACGGGCGATTTCATCAATCAGACTGCCGAAGTCGCTGTGGGTGAAGTCATGCAGTTCGGCGCGCGCCAGAAACGCCGGTACGGGAAAGCCGTTTTTGCGCAGGCGCGGTTTGCCGTCCCGGCCCAGCACGACTACAGCGCCTTGCGACCGGCCGGCGCGTCCGACCAGTTTCATCAAACGTGGCTTCTTGAAGGCGTAATCGCTTTCGGAAAACTCATCCGGGCGTTTGAAGCTGCGCTCAACCAAACGGCAGGTGTAATCGTTGAGTCGCGCAAACGCCTCCCGCATCTGCGCCACCAGCGCCTCCGGCGGGGGCGCATCCGTAACGTAAGCGCCGTGTATGGTTGGCGGCAGGCTCAAACCGAGCAGCCACAGCGCGACGCCCACTCGGCAGAACCAAGCCCATTTGTTGACGAAACCGGCGCGCGCCGCCGGCGTGCGCTTTCTAACGACAAGTATCATTTTGCACTCAACTTCCGCGTGACGTGCGCCGACCGCGCTGATGACACGCGGCGATGGGGAGAGACAAAATCCTATGCCGATGAAGACGTTGCTTTTGAATCCACCGTCGTTTGAGGGTTTTGACGGCGGCGCGAGTTCCCGTTGGCCGGCGACACGCGAAATTGCCTCCTACTGGTATCCGGTGTGGCTCGCTTATCCGGCCGGCATGATTCCCGGCGCACGGCTGGTGGACGCCCCGCCCCACGGCATCGGAGTTCAGGAAACGCTCGCCATTGCCAAGGACTACGAGTTTATTGTGCTGTTCACAAGCGCGCCGGGACTGCACAACGACCTCAAGCTGGCGCGGATGTTCAAGGAACAGAACCCGCACGTCAAGATTGCCTTTGTGGGGCCGCATGTCACCGTTCGCGCTGAAGAAACGCTTCGGATGGCCGAGGGCGCGATTGATTTTGTGACGCGCAAGGAGTTTGACTACACCGTGACGGAGTTTGCCATGGGCAAGCCGCTTGCAGAGATTGACGGCGTTGCCTACTTGGACGCCGCCGGGCGGTTTGTCAGCACGCCGGAACGGCCGCCGATTCATGACCTCGACGCCCTGCCGTGGGTGACGGAAGTGTACGCCCGCGATCTTGATTATACGAAGTACAACGTGCCGTTTCTGCTGCACCCGTACGTGGCGTTTTACTCGACGCGCGGTTGTCCGGCGCTGTGTACGTTTTGCCTGTGGCCGCAGACGATTTCTGGTCATCCGTGGCGCAAACGGTCGGCAGGGGATGTCGCGGCGGAGTTCGCCCGCGCGTGGGAGCTGTTCCCTAAGCTGAAGGAAATCTTCTTCGACGACGACACGTTTTCCTATCAGCCGTCGCGGACGATTGAAGTGTGCGAGAAGCTCAAGCCGCTAAAGAAAACATGGTCATGTACGGCGCGCGTCACGACGACGTACGACGCCCTCAAAGCAATGAAGGAAGCTGGTTGTCGCCTGTTGATTGTCGGGTTTGAGTCGGGCGACGACCAGATTCTTCAGAACATCAAGAAGGGCGCGACGACTGAGATGGCGCGGCAGTTTATGAAGAACTGTAAGAAGCTTGGCTTGGTCGTCCACGGGGATTTTATTTTGGGGCTGCCGGGCGAGACGCCGCAGACGATTGAGAAAACGATTCGTTTTGCCAAAGAGCTTGACTGCGAGACGATTCAGGTTTCGATTGCGCACGCCTATCCGGGAACGGAGCTTTACGACTATCTGGTCGAGAACGGCTGGCTGACGGAAGACGCAATGACGGATGAAGAAGGCCACCAACTACCACACATTGAATATCCGGGTCTGACAAAGGCGCAGATTATGAAGGCTGTCGAAGACTTTTACGACAGCTATTACTTCCGGCCGAGGATTGTGGCGCGGATCGTCGGCAAGGCGATCTTTGACCCTGCCGAGCGGAGACGGCTCTTCAGAGAGGCGCGCGACTTCCTGCGACTGCGCTCGAAGCGGCAGGAGTACTACCGCAGCCAAGTGGAAACCGCCGGAACGCACAAGGGCGTTTGAAGCGGTTAGCGCGCAAAGCGGGCGGCGAGTATAGTCAAGTGTTCCCGCGCGATGGCGAGTACTGTTACACATCCAAGGTAGACTTTTGAAGCTGCTTTGGGAACGTGTATAGAACTTGCTGTCCCAGCGTGGCCGCCACTCGGCGCAGGCGCTTTTGAGGCGGATGACGTCGCTTGGGTGCTGACGGGCGCTCCCCTTTAGAGCAGTTTCCGCAAGGGTTGTGATTCCCGGTGTAAACCGCGCCAATGTTTGGAGTGCGGCGCATTCCGTCGCTTTCCCGCGTGGCGGCTCGACGCCACGCGCCACGCCAAAACGGCGGCGATACTCGCCCATTTAGAGCCTTGTCAGGTTTTTGGCGCTTGTTTGACCAAACTTGTACCGGCAAAAAGAGGCGGTCTAAAGTTGTATCTATTAGGAGTATTGCGGGCTAAGGCTCATCCAAAAAGCTTATTTACGGTTTAACAAGGGGATAGGCTTTTGATTTTAGGACGCACAGAGGGCTAGCCTGTATGTTGCTGCCTGTACATTGGCAAGCTGCGGCTTAAGGGGGCAGCAGGTGAACTGCTGGTTTCGGTTTTGCTCGCTGCGACTTGACCTGTGGATTAAGCCGATGCCTTAGCTGAGCTTTGCCCAGCTGTACAGCACAGCTTACCTGCCTCCCATTATGCCACTTACACTGTAAAAGCCGTCAGTTATGGACTGAGGAAGTCTTGCTATCACTATTTCCTCTTCATACTCAACTGCTGCAGAAGCATTCTTAGTTTCTTCACTGCCGCCTTTTAGAGGTAGTACGCCATGTCCGCTTCAAATCAGAGCAGAACCAACTTTTAGAATAAAAATGCTATTCATTCAGTACTATCGCTAATGTCTTGCATTATGGCTCGGTCAGAGAACTACGTTTGCCGGTGACGATTCATTACAGCGACGAAATTGCAGAGTTATCATTACTTGGTATCAAACCTAAAGAACTAGAGGGTGATGTATTTTTCTGGTTAATAGAAGAAAGATTACCAGAAAGCTATGCTGGCCAGTTGCTTGCTCTACCCACGCTGCGGTCAATGCGCCAGCAAATCAAAAGTTTTATCGAAAGCTGTCTGACAGGTAAGATCATAAACATTGTTTTGCTGATTTATAGAAGTCATGTGCATGTTTCCTGAAAACTCAAACTACACAGGGTTGGAAAAGAAAACCAGACAGACGAAGTTTCTATTGAGAAAGCGTATGAAAATGGGGTCTGCGAGAAAAAACGGGGGCGAAGGGTCGCCCCCGAAAAGTTGCGGCCGATGGTTGTTGGTTAGAAGACGTACCGCAGTACGAACTGCATGAAGCGCGGCGGGTTTTGCACCGCCGTGAGCCGCCCAAAGTTCGGCAACGGCTGGTTGCGGAAAGGATCGGTCGGCGTCGCCAAGGTCTGAATCCCAGCAGAAGTTGGATTTGGACCAAAGGGCTGGAAGTTGGTGACGTTGAAGACCTCCCACCGGAACTGGAGCGACTGATTTTCGCTCCACGGCATCGTAAAGCTCTTCCCTAGGCTGGCGTCAAGGTTGGCGAACGCTGGAAAACGGAAGATGTTGCGGTCACCGGTTTCGCCGGGCCGCGCGCTGCGGAAGCTCTGCGAGGCGAAGACCGGATCCCGGAAGAGATTCGGGTTGTTGCCGCGCGTCGGGGAGGTCGAGATTTGCCGGATGCGCACGGCGTTGCTCGGCACCTGCCAGTTGGTGGCATAGGCTGTGCCGTCGCCCGTCGCAGCGCCGGCGACAGGGCCAGAGTTGTAGCGCGCAATCCCGGCCAACTGCCAACCGCCGATGAAGGCGTCCAGCAGACGCGAAGCGTTGCCGAAAACCGCCCGCCCGCGCCCAAAGGGCAACTGAATGACAAAGTTGGCGTTGATGACATGCCGCAGGTCGAAGTTCGACACGGCGCGGTTGTCACGCTGGCGGAACGGATTGAGGACAAAACCGCCGCCACCGAAGAAGGTCGCCGTCTGCAACCCGGAGGCGTCGTCCAACGACTTCGAGAAGGTGTAGTTGAAATCCCATGTTAGGTAGTTTTTGTATCGCTGGCGCACCGTGACGGCGAGGCCATGGTAGTCGGACGTGCCAAAGCTGCCGATGGTGTTGAGCGCGCCGTACTGCGGATGGAAGAACAGGTCTTCACCTAGCGGCGAGATGCCGGTAATGCCATAGCCGCCCGGACGCGGGCTGTTGTTGAGGATGAGCTGGACGGTCGTCCAGTCGGCCGGTCCCAACAGTCCCCACGCGCTGGGGTTCAACAACATGGCATAGATCGCCTGGCTGTTGGTCATGCCGGCCTGAATGCCGCCAAACCCAGCGAAGAGGTTCGCCAGAATGCCGGGGAAGAGGATGTTGTTGAAGTAGGGGATGTTGGGGATTTGCGAAATCGGCGTGTTGTTGCGCCGGAGGTCCTCAAGTTGGCCGGCGGCGGTGTACCAATCCACGCCCGTGCGCGGATCAACGAGGTTGTTGAGCGCCATCACGTCGCGCTGCGCCAGCAGGTTGCGTCCCAGCCGGCCGATGTAGGCGGCTTCAAAGAACAGCCCGGCCGGCAACTCCCGCCCGATGGAAAAGTTCCAGCTGAAGTTGCGCGGCAGGCGCGTCGTCTGGTCAATAGATTGCTCGATGCGCTGCTGGCCGTCGTCCGGCTGACGCAGCGGGAAGGTGATGCGCGGCGGCGGGTTGATGCCGGGGAAGTTGCGGAAGCTCTGTCCCTGCGCCGTAAAGAGCGGCGCAAACGGCGGCCCCGTCAACCGGAACTGCGCAAACGACGTTTGCTGCTGCTGGACGAAGCCGAGCGTGTTGCGCTGGTCGAACTGGACGGCGATCTGTTGTCCAAAGTAGTCGTTAGTTAGCGCAAAACCGGCGCGGATGACCGTCTGTTGCCGATTGCCGAATATCTTGCTCAGGAAACCATTCTTGAAGTCCGGCGACCAAGCAATGGAGACGCGCGGCTGCCAGTTGTTGTAGGCGAACTGGTACAGTGGGTCGCCGCCGTTGGCTGGTCCAGCCAAGTTGATGGTGATGAGCTCGTTGAACGGCCGGCCCTGCGCCGCACCTTGTGCGCGCCCGCGCAGGAAGTCACCGAGCGGGATATTCGTCCCGGCCTGAAAGCCGTTTTGCTCGTAAACCGGCCGGCTTAGCCCATAGCGAATGCCATAGGTGAGCGTCAGGTTCGGCCGAATGCGCCAGACGTCTTGGAAGTAAAAGTCGTACTCCTCGGCTGCGAAGGACCGATTTGTGGGTGTTCCAGCCGGCAGCAAGTTGCCACGCTGGTCGTAGGTCAGAAACACTGTGTACTGATTGATGCGCCCGATGAGCGCGTTGACAGCGTCGCGTACCGGCACGCCACGGCCGGGCTGAATGGCAAGACCAAGGTTATTGATGGCGAAGGTGTTGATGGGGGCGGTCAGGCTTTGCGCATAGAAGATCGGGTTGATGACCCCAAAATCGAACGCTTGAGCAAAGCCGATGCGCCGGTTGCGGATGATGCGAATGTTCGTCCCGAACTGGAATGTGTGATCGCCGAACACATACGTCGTGTCATTGGTGAAGTTGTGCGTCGGCGTGATGCGGTCGAGCGTCCGCGCGTTGGCGGTCGGCTCAAACACAAACCGGAAGCTGATGAAGTTCTGCGACGTGTCACCCTGGGAACTGGTGGCGAAGCGCGTTAGCCCGTAGCGGAACACATTCGTCCAGCGGTTGCTGATGTTCCACGTATGACCAGCGGCGATGCCCACCGGATGTGACCAGAGCCGTTGCGGTGGCGTGTCGGGGAAGAATGACGTGAAGTTTTGCACGTCATACTGCACGTTAGCGCGAGCGAAGAGCGTGTGTTTGCCAGCGTTGTCCACCTTCCAGTCAAGGCGGGCGATATGGGCATTGAAGTCAAACGGTGTCGGCGCGTTGAAGCGGAAGCCGCCTGTGTTGACGCCGTCGCCTGCGCCTGTGTCATTGGCCGGGTAACGCGCGGCCGCCTGCGCCAAGTAGGCCACGGCCGCCGGATTGAGCGCCGAACCGCCGCCGGCCGCCGCCAACGCCGGAAATGCTTGGCTGATTTGTGCAGCGGTCAACGTCCGAATACCGACCGGCGCGCCTGTCGCGGCGTTGACGGCGTTGAAACGCAACTCGCCACGCCCAAGATGCGGCAGCGGCACGGTACGCAGCACCGACGTCTGCGACCGATCACGCCGTCCCTCGTAGTTGTAGAAGAAAAAGAGCCGGTTCTTGACAATCGGCCCGCCAATTGCGCCGCCGAAGACGTTTTGCAATACGCGCGGTGTCCGCTGACCAATGGCGTTGGTGAACCAGTTGCCCGCGTTGCCGATGGTCGGGCGGTGGAAGAAAAACGCCGAGCCGTGGAACTCGTTCGTCCCGCTCTTGGTGACGAGCGAAATCTGCGCGCCTGACGACCGTCCTTGGTTAGCGTTGGGATTGCTGATGGTGACGCGAAACTCCTCGACCGACTCCGGCGAGGTGCGCAGAACGGGTGAAAACGCTGAGTTATTCTGCTGTTCGTTGACATCCACGCCGTCAAGCGTGATGTTGCCCTGGTCGCTGCGCGAACCGCTCACGGAGCCGTCCGGGGCAACGCCCGGTTGTAGGTTCAATAGACCGGCGATGTTGCGCGCCGCGAGGGGCAGCTCAAGAATTTGCCGCTGGGCAATGGTGTTGCCGATGCTGGCGTCCTGACGGTTAAGGATGGCTTCCGTCCCCGTCCCGGTGACGGTGACGGTCTCACTGGCGCCGCCGACGGCAAGGACAACGGTGAGCGTCGTACTGCCGTCCACTCGCGCCCGGAGGTCGGTTTGTTCGTAGGTTTTGAAGTTAGGCGCTTCCACTTTGATGGTATAGGAAGCCGCTGGGACGCCGCTAAAGTTGAATGTTCCGGCTTCGTTGGTGGTCTGGGTTCGACTCGCGCCTGTCGCCTGGTTGGTCAGCGTCACCGTCGCGCCGGCGACAGCGGCGCCTTGCTCATCCGTCACTGTTCCACGAATCGTCCCCGTCCCGATTTGCGCCGCCGCTAACCCGCCCATGGCCCATAGCCAGAGAGCGCACAATAGCGGCGTCAGCCCGTGCACTACAGAAGGTCGTGCAAACATCTTCATCGAAATCCTCACTTTACGATGGGTTCTCGTCGCTTCCCCAAGAAACAGCCAAAGCCCGCCCTGCCGCGCACAGCAAGTCGTTCGGCCGCCTTTTGCCTTTGACTGAGCGACGCTTAGTTAGCAATGAGGGCAAATGTAATGCCAAAAACCTTTATGCTCTACGGTCGGCGGACCGACTCACTGGTGTAGCGGCGGGCGTCTGTAAGGTAAGCCAAAATACAGTTTTTGCGCCGTCGGTCTTCGCCTCGTACAGCCAGCTATCTCCGCGACGCGAACGCCTCTAAGAACAACGGAAATTTTGGACGAACTTCAGATTTTTGGTTGTCAGACGACCTTAGCCGTAGCCAGCCGTGATGAGCAAAGACAGAAACAGCCGACGGTGCATTTCCGGGGTCAGTTTCGTCTCCGCTTGAGCAGGCGCACCGGGGCAGCGACCAGAGCCTGCCTACACCACCGCCAGCGCAGGCTGCGGCTGAGGCTGGTACACGAGCGCCGGGCCGACTGCCGGTCGAGGGTGAAGTGTAGGATGCAGCGCGTGGGCCAGGATTTCCAAGCTTTCCACCAAGCGCGGGCCAGGACGGCTGAAGTAGTGTGACCCGTCAGTGATGTAAACCCGCCCCTGCCGAACAGCTGGCAATGTCCGCCAGATCGGGTTGGCGGCAAGTTGCGCCACGTCTTCCAGCGTCCGCTCAACCGAGAAGCCGCAGCAGGCGATAAAAATAACCTCCGGCTGCGCCGCTGCGATCGCTTCCCAGGTCAGCGTCC
Source organism: Chloracidobacterium sp. (assembly GCA_025057975.1). Taxonomy (NCBI): domain Bacteria; kingdom Pseudomonadati; phylum Acidobacteriota; class Blastocatellia; order Chloracidobacteriales; family Chloracidobacteriaceae; genus Chloracidobacterium; species Chloracidobacterium sp. The sequence goes on along the minus strand of JANWUV010000015.1, from coordinate 92,967 downwards.
GCGATGGGACGCCGGGGCGACCCATGACCTCTTCGCCGCCGGCCAACTGAACCAGCTCCGGGCTCCAGTGTCCGCAGGAAAAGGGCGGATGCAGCCATTCCAGCAGGGCGACCCGCGGCCGGCGTGATACAGCCGCCGAACGCTCTGCGACGGCAGCGACGCGCGCCTTCAGTCTTGTGACAACCTGCACCGCCCGCGCCTGGCATCCGGCAGCCTCGCCAACCAGGAAGAGGCTGTCGAAGACTTCGTTGAGCGTTTGGGGTTCAAGGTTGACGACGCGCGGCGCGCCGGGCAGTACGCAAGCGGCGGCTTTGACCTCTTCTTCGGCGACGGCGCAGACATCACACAACGCCTGCGTCACAATCAGGTCTGGCCGCAGAGCCTCAAGCGTTGGCAAATCAAGGGTGTAAAGTGCCCGGTTCGTTTGCAGCCGCTCGCGCACCAAACCGTCAATCTCCAAACTTGTCGCGTCGGTGGGAATCAGCGTGTGCGTGACCTTGGGCAAGTCGCGGACGAAAGACGGATAGTCACACTCGTGCGTGACGCCAACCAGCTGTGATTCAAGGCCTAATGCGCAAATAATTTCCGTCGCACTCGGCAGCAGCGAAACAATTCTGAGGTTTGTCATCCGGGCCTCCAAGCGGTCAGGTTTGAGCCGAAGCTTACGTCGGCGCAGCGCGAAAGCGCGAGCCACACCGGCGTTCTCAAGCGTTTTGAGGAGCGGTGCCGCCGTCCTTCCGACGGGCCATCAAGCTCTTCCCAGACGCGCCCTGAGCAGTAGGGAAGCAGCGACCAACGCTTTCTGAAGCCTAGACAGCCGTGGGCGGCGGCGAAACACGTCAAAGCGCGTCGCTTCCATCTGGTCAAGCAGCTTGAAATAAATCGTCGCCATGATCTCCGCCGCCACCATCGCCGGACGGTCTTCTGGGTGCAACGCTTGAAGCGCCTGCGCGCGAAAATCCCGCGCCCGCTGCGCTTGCCGCGCCGCTAGTCGCGCAAAAGCTTCGCCGTAACGGCCATCCTGCAGGTCGCCTTCAGTGACGCCTTCCGCTGCCATCTCGTCCAGCGGCAGGTACACTCGCCCCCGCGCAGCGTCTTCTTTGACATCCCGCACAATGTTGATGAGCTGCAGAGCCTTGCCCAAGTGTATCGCATAGTTGCGCGCGCCAGCGTGCCGATAGCCGAAAATCTCAATGCACATCAGTCCAATGACCGACGCGACGTGGTAACAGTACTCGTCCAGTTCGGCGAAACTCGCATAACGGCGGCGCGCCAAGTCCATCTCCATGCCCCGAATGAGCGCCAGAAAGTGTTCCTGCGGAATTGGAAACCGCTGAAGTATGGCCTTGAGTTCGCGCGCGAGCGGATGACGCGGTACGTGGCCGTTGAAGCAGGCTTGGATTTCGTCGCGCCAGCGGTCAAGCTCCGCCTGCGGATTGGTCTTTCCGGTCGTATCGCCGTCCACAATGTCGTCCACAACACGGCAGAACGCATAGACGGTTTCAATCGCCCGCCGCTGGGGCTTGGGCAAAATGAGGAACGAGTAAAGGAAGTTTGTCCGTGAACTGTGTGTGATGCCTTCGGCGACCGGCGGTCGCGGCGCGGTGATATGGCCAAAGAAGTTTGTCATGCAGGGTCGTGAAGCGTCGGGGCGTGGCTAAGGGGCAAAAAGCGGTTACGGCGGAACGCGCCAAGCACCATCCGTACTTTGTCACGGACGCCAAGCGTCGGCCGACGGTCAAAAACATTGAACCGGATGCGTCGCAACGCCGTCAGGATGGTCATCCCACCCAACCAAATCAGACGCAGCTCCACCCCCAAGCGACCCGGCGCCAGCCCACACAGCGGACGCCCACGCTCAAACAATGCCTCCGTCCGGTCGGCGAGGCTTTCCATCAGGCGGACGTATGCCGGGGTGTACCGCCGTGCCGCCAAATCCAGCTCCGTGTAGCCATGCGCCGCCATGTCGCTCAGCGGAATGTAGATGCGATCCTTTTGCAGGTCCACGACGACATCCTGCCAGAAGTTGGTCAGTTGTAGCGCTGTACACACAGCGTCCGACATCTGGAGCCACGCCGGGTCGCGGTGGCCGAACAACAGCAGGATCAAGCGTCCCACCGGATTGGCCGAACACCGACTGTAGGCCAGTAAATCTTCAAACGTGGCATGGCGCGTCCGGCGCACGTCGAGTTCAAACGCATCCAGCAGATCATGAAACAGCTTCACCGGCAGCGCGTGCGTGCGGATTGTGTGCCCTAGCGCAACGAACACCGGATGGGTCGCCTCGCCGTTGGCGCAATCCTCAAGCCGTCGCCGCCAATCCGCCAAGTTCGCTAGTCGCTCCTCCGGCGTATGCACGCCCTCATCGGCGAAGTCATCCGCCGCGCGCGCAAACGCATAGACGGCGTAGACGTGCGGGCGGACGGCCGGCGGCAACGCCAACGAACCAACCGGGAAGTTTTCATAGTGCCCAAGCGCGACGCGCCGGCAGTAGGCGTAAGCAGCTTCCAGCGCCGCCGCCTGACAACCCAAAGACAGCGGGCATGACATGGTTTGTGACAACCGGAGCGCAGCGCGAAACAGCATATGGCTGGTTTGAACAATATCCGACGGTGAGACCCGCCCGGCTCAAAGACGGACGATATTGATGACGGTGGGGGCGACCGTCAAGGGTGTCCAGACAAACTGCTGTTAGGGGAAGGGAGTTTATGCTTGTTCCTCTCGGGGAGCGGTTGTTGTAAGGCTTCGTCAAACGCGACGCGCGTGGCTTCAAAAACCTCCTCTGCTGTCCGCAGGTGCTGCGGCCATTCGGCGGCGTCAGGCGCTTTTTCAATGCGTCGGACGATTTGCGCTAGTCGCCGCGCGCCAACTTGCGCCGCCCCACCGTACAGTCGGTGCGCAAGGGTGCGGACGGCGGTTTCCTCTTGACGTTCTATCGCCGCCCGTATCTGTTGCAGTTGATTGGCAGCGTCGTCTAGGAAAGTGGCGACAATCTGGCGGGCCAGTTCAGGAGCCGCAGCGCCGCTAATGGCGACGCCCGTCCCAATGTAGAACGCCTCAGTGTCAAGCAGACAGGCGTCGGTGGTTTCCTCCATCGGTGGCGCCTGGCGCGATTGCCGGTCGCCGTCCATTGTCCCGCCCTCACCAAACAGGCGGCGCAGCAAATTCTCCAGATCAGCCATTCGGAACGGTTTCGCCAAGTACTCGTCCATACCGGCCGCCAAACAGCGGTCACGTTCATCGGCGAGCGCGTTGGCGGTCATTGCGACAATCGGCGTCCGGCGTCCAGCGGCGCGTTCCCGCTCGCGAATGTGCATCGTCGCCGTGTAGCCGTCCATCTCAGGAAGTTGACAGTCCATCAGAATGAGGTCTGGTTGATGTGTCTGCGCCATCATCAACGCCTCAGACCCGCTGGCCGCGATGACGACGCGGTAGCCCAGCAGCTCCAGCATGCGCTGTGCAACGCGCTGGTTGATGGGATTGTCTTCGACCAATAAAACCAACCGGTGGCTGGTGCATGTCTCCGCCCGTGCGGGAGACGACGGCGCAGTCGGCCCGGCGGCTGGAATACCTTTCGGTGTTTCGCGCGTCGGTTGCCCTGTCCCCTTGGCGCGCAGCGGGTTGAGAGCGGTACGCAGCGCTTCTTTGAGCGCCTCCGTCCGCACCGGCTTGGTGACGTAAGCACTCACACCCAACCGCCGCATCTCCTGCGTTGTTGGTGGGGGCGGCTGAGTGAGCAAGATACACGGCAGTTCCCTGAGTTGGCTGTCGGCGCGAATCTGTTCAAGCAACCACAACCCGCTCATAGTCGGCATCTGGGCGTCCAGAAGGGCGACCCGAAACGGCTGCTCACTGTGCGCCGCCTCACGCAGCACCGCCAACGCCTCCTCCGCGTTGGAAACCACGTCGCAAAAGAGACCGAAGTCGGTTAGTTGCTGGGCGATGACTGTCCGGTTGGTGGCGTTGTCGTCCACAACCAGTGCGCGCAGACCAAACCAGAGTTCGTAAGTTGAAGCTGGCTGGCTGACATCCACTTTCTGAAATGTCGCGGTGAACCAGAAGGTCGAACCCTTGCCGACTTCGCTTTCCACACCGATGTCGCCGCCCATCATACTGACCAACCGTTTCGAGATGGCCAGACCTAATCCCGTCCCCCCGAAGCGGCGCGACCGTGAGGAGTCCACCTGGGTAAACGCCTCGAAAATGTCCGCTTGCGCCTCCTTGGGAATCCCAATGCCAGTGTCGGTGACCGAAAACCGAAGGGTCACATCGGCTTCCGTTTCGGCTTGTTTCGTCACCCGCACCACAACTTCGCCCTTGTCGGTAAACTTCACAGCGTTGCCGACCAGGTTGAGCAACACCTGGCGCAGGCGGACGGCGTCGCCGCACAACTGCGCCGGCACGTCGCGGTACACGAGCGTAACCAGTTCCAGCGACTTCTTGCGTGCAACCGGGGCGACTGTCTCAACCGCCTGCTCAACCGTCGCCCGGAGATCGAAGTCGCTCGACTCTAAGGAAAGCTTGCCGGCCTCAATCTTGGAAAAGTCCAGAATGTCATTGACGATGACCAGCAACGCTTCGGCGCTGTGGCGAATGGTTTCGGCTAGGTCCTTCTGCTCAGGTTTGAGTGCGGTTTTCAGAAGGAGGTCGCTGGCGCCGATGATGCCGTTCATCGGCGTCCGAATCTCGTGGCTCATATTAGCCAGAAAGTCGGACTTTTTGCGTGCCAAATCGAGCGCCGCATCACGAGCCTGCTCAAGCTGGGCGGTGAGTCGCCGGCGGGCGTTAAGTTCACGCGCCACCAACGTGTAGGTCGCTACTAACAGGCCGATAATGACGCCGGCGCTCACCATGACCAGCCACTCCAAGCGTTCGGCGCTTCGCCGGGCCACCGCCATGGATTGTTCCAAACGGCTGCGGGCTTCCCGCCCGACGCCTTCAAGTTGTTCCTGAAGGCGTTCCGCCAATTGGTCGCCTTCAGGTCCCGGCACAAACGCAAGCGCCGCTTCCCGATCCGTCCGCCGAAGCGTCATCACGCGCTCCAAATACGTTTGACCCTCGCGCAGAATCTGGTCGAGACGCTCAACCCGCTCAAGCTGCGATGGCTGGCCGGCGACTTGCTCACGAAGCTTGTCTAAGAGTCGCTGGAGGTAGGCAGCCTGCCGTCGCGTTTCCCTGGCGACATCTTCTCCGCCAGTGATGACGTAACCCCGTACCTGAAGGCGTACGCGCAGCGCGCACGCTTCAGTGTCGGAGACCAACTGGAGCGTTTCCAAGCCCAGTCGCACATCAGTTTCGGCTGTTTGCAGTTGGTACACCGTCGTTGAGGCCGCTGCCGCTAGTCCAAAGAGGATTAGCGCCACGGCGACGAAGCCTGCCGCTAAGCGGTGGCGGGAAGAAAAAACCTTTTTGGCCAGTTCGCGCAACATAGCGGTTCTTCAGCTTTGCCAAAAGGCAACAGGGCGTTTGGGGCGGCGACGGCGTGCTGGGTCAACCGCTGGATGCTTTGCTCACCGCGAAGACCTGCCCCTTCCCCAACGGGTTGACGAAGGCGAACCAAGCAAGGCAGGCTTCGCCGCACATACCCTAGCACACTGTACTGCCGTCTTGACGCCGCGCCGCTTTGGGCGGCGGGCGGCGGGCGCTGCAACGCCTCCATATGCTGAGCCGGGTTGCCGATTCCATCTTTTGGATGAGCCGCTACATTGAGCGGGCGGAAAACATTGCGCGCTTTGTGGATGCGACGATGACGCTGACGCTTGATCTACCGGCTGACGACACCGCTGCATGGTCGGAACTCATCGCCAGCGTCGGCGATCCTGAAGATTTTGCCGCCCGCTACGGCGCACCGACGCCGGCGGCGGTGTTGCGTTACCTGACCTTTGATGAACGCAACCCGAACTCCATCCTCACCACGTTGTCACGGGCGCGCGAAAACGCCCGGTGTGTCCGCGACACCATCTCGTCGGAAATGTGGGAGCAGGCCAACACGTTCTACCTCAACGTCAAGGCGGCGGCGGCGCAGGGCCGCTTCGGCGCTATGCCGCATGCGTTCTTCACGCAGGTGAAACTGGCCAGCCACTTGTTCGTCGGCGTAACGGATTCCACGATGTCCCACGGCGAGGCCTGGCATTTCAACCGCATCGGTCGCCTCCTTGAACGGGCCGACAAAACCGCCTCGATTCTGAGCGTCGAACGCCTCAACGCCGCCACCGCTCTCAACGGCGAGGCGCTCATCAATGACCTGCAATGGTCAGGCTTGCTCAAGGCGGTGAGCGCGCATGAGATGTACCGCAAAAAGTACGGCCGGATTGAACCCCGCCGCATTTTTGAGTTCCTGCTGCTTAGCCGTGAGTTTCCACGTGCGGCGCACTACTGCCTGTTGCGCTGCGTTGAGTCGGTACATGCGATTTCCGGGACGCTTCCCGGCACCTACACCAACCTGCCTGAACAACGGCTAGGACGGCTGGCGGCGCAGTTGGACTACGCCGGCGTCGAGGACATCCTCCCGCCGGAGTCGCCCACCGACGCCCGCCCCTTTCTCAACCGTTTTCGGCGCGATTTGTACGCCGCCGGCGACGCCATTGCGGCGACTTTCTTTCCAAACTGAACGATTCGACGATGACTTTTTGCTTGGGCATCAAAACCGTCGCGGGGCTGATTGCCGTCGCCGACACGCGCATTACGTCGGGGACGGAGTGCCGCACCTCGCGCAAGTTGACCATTCACCGCGCCGCCGCCGCGCCGGTCTGTGTCATGACTTCGGGGCTGCGCTCGGCGCGCGACAAAGTCGTGACGTACTTCGACGAATGGCTGCGCGGCGAGTCGGTCATTCACCGCCGGCTGTACGAGCTGGTCAACGCCTACGGCGAGCAAGTTCGGCGCGTCTTCCGCGAAGACCACGCCATGCTCGAACGCGACGGCCTCCGCTTTGACCTGTTTTCCATCATCGGCGGACGCTTGCCCGACGACGGCGAGCATCGCTTGTTTCTGGTCTATCCGCAGGCGAACTGGGTAGAAATCGGCGAGTCGTCACCCTACGCCATCATCGGCAACGCCTTTTACGGGAAGCCGATTCTGGACCGGATGCTAGATTACGGGTGCTCGCTTGGCGCGGCGCTCAAGGCCGCGCTGCTGGCGTTTGATTGCACGCTGACCAGCGCAAGCGACGTCAGCTACCCGCTCGATGTAGCTGTTCTGCGCGCGGGCGCGACGGAGTTCATCGAGCATCGCTTTACGGAGTCGGCTATGGCAAGCTACGCCGCCTGGTGGCGTACGAACCTACGTCGCCTCAACGCCGACGCTCCGAGCGACTGGCTGACGGCGCTCAATCTGGAGGCTGACCGATGAACGTGCTTGACCCTGAAACCATCGCCTCGCTCAAGGCGCTTGACGAAGGCGACGGCTTTTTCGCCGAAATGGTGGAAACGTTTTTGTCTAATGCCCGTTCGACGTTGGAACGCCTCTGCGCAACCCAGTCAGCCAACGACATCAAGGAACTAGAGCGCGCCGCCCACAAGTTGCGCGGTGCAGCCAGCACCGTCGGCGCGCAGTCCCTGATGAAGCTCTGTGAGGAGCTGGAGCGCGCGGCGCAGCAGGGTGACATCCCGGATGCGGCGGCCAGAGTGGCGGCTATCAAAGCCGCGTTTCAGGAGGTGGTTGTCGCCCTCGAAGCCGAAAGGCAAGCTTAGAAGCGCTCATGCCAAAAGGAGCTGCCCTATGCCGCCGCGCGTGGATATTGGAGAAGTGCTCAAGGATCAGGTTGCGCTCGTGACCGGAGCCAGTTCCGGCATTGGCGCGGCGGTGGCGTGCGAACTGGCGCGCGCTGGGGCGGCCGTGGCTGTCAACTACGCCGGCAATCCGTCCGGCGCACAGGCGACGGCCGACGCTATTACCGCCGCCGGCGGCCGAGCCGTCATCGTCAAAGCCGATGTGAGCATTGAAGCCGAAGTGGCGGCGATGTTCGCCGCCGTCATTGAGGCGTTCGGTCGGTTGGATATTCTGGTCGGCAACGCCGGACTCCAACGCGACGCCGCGTTTGTGGAGATGACGCTTGAGGAATGGGAGCGCGTCATCGCCGTCAACTTGACGGGACAGTTCCTGTGCGCGCGCGCCGCCGTCCGGCAGTTTCTCGCCCAGCCGCCGCGCCCGGAAGTTTCCGCCGCACTCGGCAAGATTATCTGCATGTCGAGCGTCCACGATGTCATTCCGTGGGCTGGACACGTCAACTATGCGGCGTCCAAGGGTGGCGTGTCGCTGCTGATGAAGTCGTTGGCGCAGGAAGTCGCCGAGAAGAAAATTCGCGTCAACGCCGTCTCGCCGGGCGCAATTCGGACGCCCATCAATCGCGCCGCATGGGAGACGCCAGAGGCGGAAGCCGCGCTGCTCAAGCTGATTCCCTACGGGCGCGTCGGCGACCCGGAAGACATCGCCCGCGCCGTCGTCTGGCTGGCGTCGGACGCCTCGGATTATGTCACCGGAACGACGCTCTATGTGGACGGCGGCATGACCTTGTACCCGGAGTTTCGAGAAGGCGGCTGATGGCGGACAACATTCCGACGTGGTGGTTTTCCGACGCCGAGCGCGCGGCCGTCTATCGCGTCATCCATACGCGGCGCGACATTCGTTCAACGTTTTTGCCGACGCCGCTTCCCGACGAGGTGTTATGGCGTTTGTTGGACGCGGCGGCGGCTGCGCCGTCGGTAGGCTTTATGCAGCCGACGGAGGTGGTTGTCGTCCGTGATGTCGAGACGCGGCGGCGCATCCAGCGGCACTTTGAAGCCGCCAACCGGGCTGCGGCCGAGGTTTACACCGGCGACGACCGCGCGGCCTACGACGCGCTCAAGCTGGCGGCGATTCTCGACACGCCGCTCAACGTCGTTTTTCTATGCGACACCACGACCGTTCGCGGACGTGGGCTGGGTCGCCAAACAATGCCCGAAACGGCTGTGTTCTCGACGGTGTGCGCCGTACAAAACTTCTGGCTTGCCGCGCGCGCTGAAAATGTCGGCGTCGGCTGGGTCAGCATTCTCGAACCCGCCGCCGTCAAGTCGGCGCTCAGCATTCCCGACCACCTGACACTGGTCGCCTACCTGTGCGTCGGCTACGTCAGCGACTTCCCACGCCAACCGGAGCTTGAAACTAAGGGGTGGGAGAACGCCCGCGCGCTTACCGATATGGTTCACCTCGATGTGTATGGCCACCCCCTGCCGCCCCCCACCGCCATTTTGGGAACTGCCTCTAACGACAATGCACACCAACACTCGTAACGGCTCATCCAAGGCAAGGTTTGATTCGCCTTTCCCTTCACCCTGCCGTCCACAAGCCTTTGTCTGGTTGGCGCTTTGGCTGTTGGCGACCACGGCCGTCCGGGCGCAACAGCCTGCTGCGAAAGCCGCCGCCGCGCCCAAAGCTGAAAGCGCGAAGGCGGAAATCCTTGTTGGGCTCAAGTACCGCCAAATCGGCCCGTTTCGCGGTGGGCGCGTTGGCGCGGTGACGGGCGTCGTCGGACAACCCAAACTGTACTACTTTGGCGCAACCGGGGGCGGCGTGTGGAAGACGACCGACGGCGGCGTGACCTGGCAGCCGCTTGGGGACGGAACCTTCCGTACCGGCTCAGTTGGGGCGATCGCCGTCGCGCCAAGCGATCCGAACGTGATCTACGTCGGCATGGGCGAGCATACGTGGCGCGGCAACGTCTCGCATGGCGACGGGGTGTACAAGTCCACCGACGCCGGCCGGACGTGGCGGCGCGTTGGTTTGGAAAATACGCGCCACATTGCGCGAATTCGGATTCATCCGACAAACCCCGATGTCGTCTATGTCGCCGCCATGGGACACTGCTTCGGCCCGAACGCCGAGCGTGGCGTCTATCGCTCGACCGACGGCGGCAAGACATGGCAGCGCATCCTGTTTGTGAGCGAGAAGGCAGGTTGCGCCGACTTGGCGATGGACCCGACTAATCCGCGCATCCTCTACGCCGGGATGTGGGAAGCGCAGCGCGGGCCGCACTTTTTCTCCAGCGGCGGCCCGGGCAGTGGCTTATGGAAGACAACCGACGGCGGCGAGACGTGGCAGGAACTGACCCGCAAGCCAGGCCTGCCCAAGGGCACGCTCGGTAAGATTTGCGTCACCGTCTCGCCGGCCAATCCCGACCGGCTGTGGGCGAGCGTCGAGGCCGAGGAAGGCGGCATTTTTCGGAGCGACGACGGCGGGGCGACGTGGACGCGGACGACCGGCGACCGCAACTTGCGCCAGCGCGCGTGGTACTTCTCGCGCGTGCAAGCCGATCCGAAGGACGCCAACGTGGTCTATGCACTCAACGTGCAGTGGTATCGCTCCGGCGACGGCGGACGGACGTTCACGGCCATGCCAACGACGCATGCCGACCACCACGACCTCTGGATTGCGCCTGACGACCCACAACGCATGATTCTGGGTAACGACGGCGGCGCGTCGGTTTCGACCGACGGCGGACGCTCGTGGACGGAGCAGGATCAGCCGACGGCGCAGTTTTACCGCGTCGCGCTCGACAACCAGTTTCCGTTTTTTATCTACGGCGCGCAGCAGGACAACACGACCGTCGGCATTGCAAGTCGGACGACACGCGGCGGCGGCATTGGCGTCCGCGACTGGGAGGATGTTGGCGGCGGCGAGTCGGGCTGGATCGCGCCGCATCCGGCGAACCCGGATGTCGTCTTTGCTGGGAGCTACGGCGGGCTGCTAACGCGCTACGACCGACGGACGGGGCAGTTGCGCGATATTACCGTGTATCCCGAAAACCCGATGGGCGCAGGCGCGGAAAGCATGAAATACCGCTTTCAGTGGAACTTCCCGATTGTGATGTCGGCGCATCCGCCGCATCCGCTCTACGCCGCCGGCAATCGGCTGTTTCGCAGCGACGATGAGGGCGCAAGTTGGCGCGCGATTTCGCCGGATTTGACGCGCAATGACCCGACGAAGCTCGGCCCGTCGGGCGGTCCCATCACGAAAGACAACACAGGTGTTGAGTACTACTGCACGATTTTCGCGCTGGCCGAGTCGCCCAAGACGGCAGGTCTCATCTGGGCCGGCACGGACGACGGCCTCGTGCATGTGACGCGCGACGGCGGCGCGACGTGGGAAAACGTCACGCCCAAGGGGTTGCCCGATTGGATTCAAATCAACGCTATTGAGGCGTCGCCGCATGAGCCGGGCGCGGCCTACCTGGCGGCGACGATGTACAAGCACGACGATTTCGCGCCGTACCTCTACAAGACGACCGACTACGGCAAGACATGGACGAAAATCGTGAACGGCATCCCGTCCGACGCCTTTACGCGCGTCATTCGGGAAGACCCACGGCGACGCGGGTTACTCTACGCCGGGACGGAGACCGGCATGTACGTTTCGTTTGACGACGGGGCGAACTGGCGGTCATTGCAGTTGAACCTGCCGGCCGTACCGATTACCGACTTGGCGATCCATCCGCGCGACAACGTGCTGGTTGTGGCGACGCAGGGGCGGTCATTCTGGGCGTTGGACGATCTGACGGTGGTGCAGCAGTACGCGGCGCGCGCCTCGGACGGCGGCGTACGGCTGTATGCGCCGGAAAAGGCGTACCGGCTGCGCGGCTTCGGCGGCTTTGCGCCGCCGCCGACGGCGACGGTCGGCGCGAACCCGCCGACGGGCGTGGTGGTCTGGTTCGAGTTGCCCGACAAGCCGCTCAAGCAAGTGTCGCTGGTGTTTGAAGACGCAGCCGGGAAGCCGCTGCGAACATTTGTCGGCAAGCCAAAGGATGCGGCGGAAGCGGAGCCGCCGAGCGGGCGCAGCGACACGCCGCCGGATACGTTTACCTACGAGCCGGGGCTGAATCGCTTTGTGTGGGATATGCGCCTGCCGGGCGCGACGCGCGTGCCGGGCATGGTGTTGTGGGCGGGCGACTTGCGCGGGCCGCGCGTTTTACCGGGCGCGTACCGTGTGACGCTCAAGGCCGACGACGTGCAGCAGTCACAGACATTTGAGATTGTCTCCGACCCGCGTCTAACGGTGGCGCTCGAAGACCTCAAAGCGCAGTACGACTTGCTCCTTGCCATTCGGGACAAGCTTTCTGAGACGCACCGAGCGATTCTGGACATCCGCGATGTGCGACGGCAGCTTGAAGAAATTGAAGAGCGGCTGCGCGGACGCGACGACGCGCGCCCACTGCTGGATGCGGCGAAGTCGCTCAAGGAGAAGCTGACGGCGATTGAGGAAACACTTGTTCAGACAAAGATTCAGAGCAGCCAGGACCCGCTCAACTACCCGATTCGGCTCAACAACAAGCTGGCGGCGCTGATTGGCGTCGTGGACAGCGCCGACGCCGCGCCGACAGCGCAGTCGCGTGAAGTCTTTGCTGATTTGAGCACTAAGGTTGACGCGGAGCTTCAAAGGCTGCGCGAAGTTCTGATGCGCGATGTCGCCGACTTCAACACCAAGTTCCAGACGCTAGGCCTACCGCGCATCATGCCACGCGCAGCGACGCCGTGAGGCTGTGTTGTTCCTTTGCGGTAAGACAAGCCACCTTGTAGGAACACACAAGGACATACGCTGGCATGAGACATACGCCGGCATGGCTAGGAAAAGGGCGTCTTCCAGCAATCAGTAAGCATAAAGAGGGCAAGCTTAGTTTCGCTGCTCCACAGCTTCGTGTAGGATGCCCCGCACGTAAGCCACCATCACTACGATACCAAGGGGTTGCTTTTGATGACGCGCGACGCCTTCATCTTTGATGCGATTCGTACGCCGCGCGGACGCGGCAAAGCGTCCGGCGCGCTGTACGAGATCAAACCCATTGACCTTGTCACTCAACTCCTCCGTGAACTTCAACGCCGCAACGGTTTCGACACCGGGGAAGTGGATGACATCATCCTCGGTTGCGTGACGCCCATCGGGGACCAAGGCGCCAACATCGCCAAAACGGCGGCGCTTTACGCCGGTTATGCTGAGACCGTTGCCGGACAGCAAATCAACCGCTTCTGCGCGTCGGGGCTGGAAGCCGTCAACCACGCCGCCATGCGCGTCCGCTCCGGCTGGGAGGACCTTGTCATCGGCGGCGGCGTGGAATCCATGAGCCGCGTCCCGATGGGATCGGACGGCGGCGCGATGATGCTCGATCCAATGGTCAGCGCCACGCTTCGTTTCATCCCACAGGGCGTCAGCGCCGACCTCATCGCCACGCTGGAGAACTTCTCACGTGAGGAACTCGACAGCTACGCCCTACGTTCGCACCAGCGCGCCGCCCATGCGACGGCGAATGGCTACTTCAAACGGTCGCTCATCCCGGTCACGGATATGAACGGCCTGCTGGTGCTTGACCACGATGAACTCATCCGCCCCGACACAAGCCTTGAAGCTTTGGCGCAGCTTCAGCCGTCGTTTGCCCAGATGGGCGAAATCGGGTTTGACGCCGTCGCTCAACTACGCTATCCCGGCGTCGAACGCATTCGCCACGTCCATACGGCAGGTAACTCGTCGGGCATCGTGGACGGCGCGGCGCTCGTGTTGGTCGGAAGCCGCGAAAAGGGTGAGGCGCTGGGCCTCAAACCCCGCGCGCGCATTGTCGCCGCCGCCGTGACCGGCAGCGAGCCGACCATCATGCTGACCGGCCCGATGCCTGCAACGCGCAAGGCGCTCGCTAAAGCCGGGATGACCATGGCTGATATTGATCTGTTTGAAGTCAATGAGGCGTTTGCGTCGGTCGTGTTGAAGTTCATCCGCGATATGGATGTTGATCCTGAAAAGGTCAACGTCAACGGCGGTGCCATCGCTATGGGCCATCCGCTGGGCGCAACGGGCGCTATGCTGCTCGGTACGGCGTTGGATGAGCTTGAACGCCGCGACAAGACCACCGCCCTGATCACGCTCTGCGTCGGCGGCGGTATGGGCATTGCTACCATCATTGAACGGGTCTGAACCGGGAAAGGAACTCTATGGCGTTTCGGTACGAAAAGGATACGGAAAATATTGTCACCATCACGATGGATATGCCGAACCGGTCGGCGAACGTTATCAACGCCGAGTTCACTGCAGCGCTGGCTGAGACCTTTGCGCGGCTCAAAGCCGAAACCGACTTGGCCGGCGTTATCATCACCTCGGCCAAAAAGACGTTCCTAGCCGGGGCCGACCTGGAGCCAATGCTGGAAGTGCGCGACGCCGGCGCGCTCTTCAACGAGATTCAGCAGGTCAAGCGTATCTTTCGTGGCATGGAAACCTTCGGAAAACCGTTTGTCGCCGCCATCAATGGCGCAGCGATGGGCGGCGGATTGGAGCTCGCGCTGGCCTGTCACTACCGCGTCCTGATAGACCGGCCCGACGCGCAAGTTGGGTTGCCGGAAGTCACGCTCGGCCTCATTCCGGGCGGCGGCGGCGTCACGCGCATGACGCGCATGCTAGGGCTTGAAACGGCGCTGCCGCTGTTGACCGAAGGCAAGCGCCTGTCGCCGGCTGAAGCCAAGGCGCTCGGCGTCGTCAACGAACTCGCCGCCACGCCGGAGGAACTCATCGCCAAGGCCAAGGCGTGGATTCGCGCCAATCCACAGCCCCAACAGCCGTGGGATGCCAAGGGCTATCGGCTACCGGGCGGCGACCTGCGGACGCCCAAGGTCGCGCAGATGATTACCGCCGCGCCGGCCGTCCTCCTCAAGAAGACGCGCGGCAACTTTCCTGCTCCATTGGCGATTCTGAGCGCTGCCGTCGAAGGGACGCTCGTGGACTTCGATACGGCCGACCGCATTGAATCGCGTTACCTGGCCAAAGTCGCCACCGGTCAAGTCGCTAAGAATATGATCACCGCCTTCTGGTTCCAGCTCAACAAAATCAACAGCGGCGGTAGTCGTCCGGCGGACGTACCTCCGGCGACCTTCACCAAGGTGGGGATTTTAGGCGCCGGGATGATGGGTAGCGGCATTGCCTACGCCTGCGCTTCGGCCGGCCTGTCAGTCGTGCTGAAGGACATCACGCTGGAGCAAGCCGAAAAAGGCAAGGCGTACACGGCGAAAGTGCTGCGTCCGCGCGTTGAAAAAGGACAGATGACCGAGGAGCAACTGGCCGCAACGCTGGCGCGCATTCATCCGACGACCAAGGCCGAAGATTTGCGCGGTTGCGAACTCATCATCGAAGCCGTCTTTGAGGACCGCGCCGTGAAGCGCGACGCCACCCAGGAAGCCGAAGCCCAACTGGAGCCGACGGCGATTTTCGCTTCCAACACCTCGACGCTGCCGATTACCAGTCTGGCGCAGGTGTCTGAACGGCCGGAAAACTTCATCGGGCTGCACTTTTTCTCGCCGGTGGACAAAATGCCGCTGGTCGAGATCATCGTCGGCGAAAAAACCTCGCCCGAAACACTGGCGCGCAGCTTTGATTTTGTCCGGCAAATCAAAAAGACGCCGATTGTCGTCAACGATAGTCGTGGGTTTTACACCTCGCGCGTGTTTGGGACGTACACCTCGGAAGGCATGACGCTCTTGGCGGAGGGCCAGGCGGCGAGCGTCATTGAAGCGGCTGGGACACAGGCTGGCATGCCTGTCGGGCCGCTGGCGGTCTCTGATGAAGTCAGCCTGAAGCTCATGCAACACGTGCGCCGCCAGACGGAGCTTGACCTCGCCGCTGAAGGCAAACCCATTCCTGACCAGCCTTCCAACCGCGTTCTGGACGCGATGCTGGCGCAAGGGCGTGCGGGCAAAGCCGCCGGCGCCGGTTTTTACGAATATCCGCCGGAAGGTAAGAAGTTTCTCTGGCCCGGCTTGCGTGAGCTGTTCCCGCCGCAGGCGGAATTGCCGTTTGAAGACATCCGCGACCGGCTGTTGTTCGTTCAGGCGCTGGAAACCGTTCGGTGCCTTGAAGAAAACGTC
This sequence comes from Chloracidobacterium sp., assembly GCA_025057975.1. Taxonomy (NCBI): domain Bacteria; kingdom Pseudomonadati; phylum Acidobacteriota; class Blastocatellia; order Chloracidobacteriales; family Chloracidobacteriaceae; genus Chloracidobacterium; species Chloracidobacterium sp. The sequence continues at coordinate 77,098 of JANWUV010000015.1, read as the reverse complement.
GTACGTTCGGTGGCGGACGCCAACATCGGCAGCCTCTTTGGGTGGGGCTTCCCAGCGTACACCGGCGGGACGTTGCAGTTCATCAACAGCTATGGTGTCCGGGCGTTCGTCGAACGAGCGCAGGCGCTGGCGGCTAAGTACGGCCCGCGCTTTACGCCGCCGGCGCGGCTCGTAGCGATGGCCGAGGCCGGCGAGTCATTCCCTATCCTGTAAAGCTTACCGTGCCGCCGGGCGTCACCCCGGCGGCCTCTTTTGACGAGTTTTTTGGTCGCTATCTTCGCCATCGGCGTCGCCTGCGAGGCAGGTTGTTCGACCTGACGCGCCCTGACCCGCTTTCCTCCGCCCCTGCCGGCTAGTGAGGCGACTCGTTGTGTTGTCCCGAAGCGCACTGGCGTTCTCGCTACGGTCCACTCGAAAACTATACAAACGCCCTTCTTGTGACAGCGCGTTGGATTACCGCGCCGACAGTGCGAAATCTCACCAAGTGAGGCACAAAGATAAAAAAGCTTTACACCGACGTAACGTACGGCATAATATAACGGCTAGTTTGCGAAAAATTCGTGTTTCGACCGCGTGCAGGCGCTGTCACCGAATTTCGCGCTACGCGGCCGGTTATAGGCGGCGAGGACCGTACGATGTTGCGGAGCGGGCACATCATCCTTGGGTTCGCCTTGGGGTTGACAATCCCTATCGGTTTCTGCGCCGAACAACCGATTTATGCTCAGGGAGGCGGCGTCACCGACGCCGAGTTGCCATCCGCCATCAAAGCCTTGCACGGAGAAATCGCGGCGCTGCATGGTGAACTGACAAGCTACACAGCCGCCGTTCAGGGTGGGGAAAAGTCCCGGCGCGGTAAAGGCTTTGAAGCCTATCGAAAGCAGTTTGAAACGCTTGGCGGCAAGATTTCGAGCTGTCGTGAGCGTTTGCAGTACTTCCACGAGCAGGTTGCGCGGCTGTATCGAACTATGCCGACTTCTCCCCTCTATTTGGCGGTGCGACAGGCCTACGCCGACGCCAAAAATGACTTTGACGCCCTTGCCGCTGGCTTTACAAATGCGCCGCGCCCGGAGACCTTGCAGGTCGTCGAGGTGCGGGTCATGGATGGGCGGCTGACCAAACATCTGGCGCAAACTGCCCCTGAACCGGCGCCGGTCAAGCCGGAGCAAAGCGTCGGACGCGCCCTGCTTGAAGCCGACGACATTCGCTACATCGGCAAATTTGATTCGGTCGAGGTGTATTTGGTGACCATCAAGGAGACTGCGCACTACGTACTGACCGGGCTACGGGAGCGCGTCACCGGGCCTGACGGCGTGGTGACAGAAGTCGTGCGGCAGGCGATTCTTTACTCCGAACCTTTTCCGGCCAAAGAGGCGACTGGTCGCCAGACCGAGCAGCACTTCGAGAGCGTACTCCAGCAGAAGTTCAGCCTTCTGGCCGCGGAAGCTGACATAGCTGACATGATTATGGACGAGTTGCTCAAGGCGCGCAGTTACGCGCGCACCGAGTAGCCGCTCTCGCTTTTAGGCGAGGCGAAGCCGCTTTCGCTTAGACCGTAATCGCGTTACCACGGTAGATGCGCGATAAGTAACGGCTCTGCTCCGGCTCCGGAGCCGGCGCGGCGGCCAGCAAAACGGCGTCCACAAAGCGCGCCAGTTCTTCGCGCTCTTCGCGTTCGTTGCGCGGTTCTTCAACGCGCGCCCGGCGCGTCAAATCCACCTGATTGACTGTTGGGTGATGCGTGAACCGCTCGCATTCAACCGCAAGGGTCGCTGTCAGCGCGTGCAGCGTCGTTTTGACGAAAAGCGCTAGCGCAAACTCTTCGCGCGAGGAGTTGCGCGAGGTTTTGGGCGTCACCAGAACAATCTGCGCTTTGTCCTGCAACGCCGCCTTTTTCGCCACGCGGAAGTGATGCGTAACGTGCGCTTCCACCAGTTGTTCAAAGTCTTTTTCGTTGAGGACGCCGCGCCAGTCGTCGCCAGCGGCCGCCAACGGTTTGAGCGGCAGTGGGTCAAATGGCGTTGAGACAACGACATCTAGTCGCCCGAACCGCTGAATCAGGTCATCCATCGCGGCTTCAATGTTGGCGCCGCCGCTGAAGACGTGCAGGTTGTTGAGGCGCTGCGCGGAGAAGTAATGTCGTAGCGAATCCGCGCGCTCGTCCGTCTTGGTCAGGATGATGCAGTTGCGGACGACTAGCTGGATGGCGAACGCCCCGACCAGCCACCGCAGCTCTTCTTCGAGGTAGTCGCCGATGAGCAATACATTCTTGCGGCGCAACGCCATGAGGTCTTCGTTGCGCGGCAGACCGTAAAACTCGCCTTCCGTCACTGTCCGGTCGAACTTCAAGCCCCCCGACGGATGCAGGGTTTCACCGCTAATGTTCGGGTCGGAAAGATAAAACACCGTCGCTAGGGCGATTTCCTCCTCGGTCGGCATGCGCCCCAGATTGAGCATTGTCAGAATGCTCGATTGAACCCGCCCGGCTTCTTTTTCAACTTCGGCCGGGTCGAAGAACGGGTCAGGCGGTTCGGGAAGCTTGTCCAGAAAGGCGGTAATGAAGGCTTCCCGGTCGCTGACTTCCGCCACATAGCCGCCCTCAAGCAACCGCCGCAACAGCTTTTCGGCGATCTTGCGTGTCATCAGGTAGGCGCTGTCTGAATGTCCGACGTTGGCCACGTTGGCGCGCAAGTGTGCAATGAGTCGCCGAATGGTTTCAGGGGGCTGCGCCGCTAGTACGTCGTCAAAGCGGTTGCGCACTAGCGCATCGAGCATCGTCTTGACCGCGTCGCCGTCGCGCCAAGCGCGAATAACTGCGTCGTGAATCTCGTTGAGCCGCTTGTTTTCTAGAATCAGTCGTGCCCGTCGCACATATAAACCCGGCCGCCCTCCTTCGCCGCGCAGGCGGCGGCCTTCAACCGGCCCCGGCGACAGCGCATTGATCTGGATTTCCGGCCCTAGATGCCGCGCCAAAATCTCCGCCAGCGCACGCTGACCAGCTTTGGAAACGGCGTAGTCGCTGCGGTTTGGATACGCTACTGCAACGTATTTCTCGCCGCCGAAGTACGAGCTGACGTTGAGAATGTAGCCTGCGCCCTGCTTTTTCATTAGCGGCGCAACCTTATAGATGAGCGAGTAGTTGCTCAGCAGGTTCGCTTTAAGCGTGTGCCGCCACGCCGCCAGCGGTAAATCCACCACCATTTCCTCAGCCCCGGCGATGCCGGCGTTGTTGATGAGGAAATCAATCCGTCCGAACTTATCTACGGCGAATTTCGTCAGGCGTCCCAGCGCCTCTTCGTCGGACACGTCAATGCCGGGTAGGATTTCCACGCGCGTCTCCGGTTGGGGATACCCGACGGCGAAGAGTTCCGCGACAATCTCGCGTTTGAGCGCCGCCAGTCTTTCGCCATCCCGCGCCGCCAAGACGACCTTCGCGCCGGAAAGCGCGAGGTAATGCCCAATCGCCCCGCCGATGCCGGCGCTGCCGCCGGTGATGACGGCGACTTTGCCGATATGCAAACCTAGCAATGTTCGGGCGATGTCGCGCGGCAGCTCCGACTTGCCGGTCGTCAGGCGGATGTTTTCCGGTACGTAGAGGTTGAGTTCGTCAAAAATGCGAACGCGGTTGGCGAGCGTCGCCAACCAGTCGGCTGTGAACTTAAGGTTGTCCGGCTCCGCGTTGGCGTACCGAACAAGTTGGTTGGCTCGGACGGCGAAGCGGCGCGTCCCGACGGCGACCTGTCGCTCGTCCTCGTGCCGCCAAACGCGCAATAGTTGTTCGACGGCGGCGCGGTAAATGTCCTCAAAGGCGTTTGTTGCGCCGTCGTGTTCATTGGTCAGAAACAGGACGTTGACCGGCTCTTGGAGTTCGTTCTCGGCGTCGAACTCCAGTAGAAAGCGCGACAACTGCGACGCAAAGGCGGTCGTCCCAAGGATGGCTTCATCAAGGAACTGGCGGATGAGTTCGGCGTCGGCGGTGACCAAATCCGAGCCATAGTAGCCGGCGGCATGGGCGGGAAACACAATCACGGTGTCAAGCCGGCGGTAGCGTTCCCGGATGAGGTCAAAAACGCTGGCGACGGATTCCCGCCGCAGCGGATCTAGTCGCGTCACGGCGATGGCATGGCTAAGTCCGTAACTTTCAAGCTGCGTCTTCGCCGTGTTGACGGCTTCCGGCTGGCGAAACGTCAAAATAACCGCTGCGCCGTAGGACTGCTGGCTAACGGCGACCGTCACGGCGTCGGTCACCTGCTCGCCGCCGACGACAAGCACGACGCGCCGGCTAAGGTCAATCAGCCGCTGGTCAGGCCAGGCGGTCAGCTTGGTTCGGCTCTGCGCCTTGACCTGCATGCCGTGCGTGACTTCAAAGTTGTGGCCCGAAATAGCGGCGGATTCGTCCGAGCCGAGGAAGACCATGAGATGGGCGACATCGACTTGCGTCGGATAACGTTTGGCTGGTGGTTCATCCCCCTGCGCCCGCGCCAAAATCATGATGTCGAAAAACTCCTGCGCCGTCGTGCCTTCCGGGACGCCTTTGAGCCGGTCCATTGCGCTAAACACCGTCCGAATGCGGTCGGAGTCAATTGGCCCTGGAAAGACCGTATTGACGCGCACGGCGCGGTCGGTCGTCCCCAGCTGCTTGGCGAGGCCGAGCGACAGGGCGTTGAGCGCCGATTTCGGCACAACGTAGGGAATCCGCCCATAGTAGTTTGTGCGCGAGAAAATCGTTGAGACGTTGATAATGCTTGCGCCGACGCGCAGGTAGGGCAGGGCGAGGCGCGTCAAGTGCCACGGCATGCCCAGCAGGTTGGCCACCGACTCGCGCATGGTTTCGCTTTCGGTCAACCCTTCCGTCGCCAGTTGCGCCAAATCCTCGGACGTGAAGGGAATCCGGAACAACGGTTGCTTGGCCCCGGCGGAGCCGGCGTTGTTGATGAGAATATCAAGGCCACCCCACCGTGCGGCGATGGTTTCCAGCGCCGCCTGCATGCCGTCTAGGTCGTGCGCTGAGAACGCCACTGGAAGGATGTCGTCGCCGATGAAACCTTCGGCCATCAGGGTTGCCCGAAACTGCTCGGCGCGTTCCAAGGAGCGACTGGAAATGGCGACGCGCGCGCCTTCGCGCAGGTACATACGGGTGACGACGCTGCCGATGCCGCCGGCCGCGCCGGTAATCAGGGCCGTCTTACCTTTCAAACGCATGGATTCCGGTGCACTCGGTGGGCGCGCAACCGGACGCGCGCCGCTCAGTTTTCGTGGTTGAGGAGTTGGTTTTTGTTGCGCGAGATTTCGGCCATTTTGGCCTTGAAGTCCACCAGCTCGCGTTGGAGTTCCGGATTGTCAGCCGCTACGATCTGCACCGCCAAGATGCCCGCGTTTTTCGCGGCACCAATGGCGACTGTGGCGACCGGTACGCCGACCGGCATCTGGACAATCGAAAGCAACGAATCGAGCCCGTTGAGGGCTTTCGATTGAATGGGAACACCGATGACCGGCAGCGGCGTTAGCGACGCGACCATCCCTGGCAGGTGGGCGGCGCCGGCTGCGCCGGCGATAATGACCCGCAAACCGCGCATGTGTGCCGTTTCGGCGTACATAAACATGTCACGCGGCGTGCGGTGGGCGGACACAATCCGCATCTCATGCGCCACGCCGAATTCCGCACAAATCGCCGCCGCGTCCTTCATGACCGGATAATCGCTGTCGCTGCCCATGATGATGCCGACAACTGGAAGCTCAAGCTTGGCCATCTTGCCCTCCACTGGTACGTTCCCCGCTCGCGGAACGGTATTTCGCCAACTCCAGCTTGGCAATGGTCTCGCGATGCACTTCGTCAGGGCCGTCGGCCAACCGTAGCGTCCGCGCCTGCGCCCAAGCGTACGCCAGTCCGAAATCGGCGCAGACGCCGCCGCCGCCGTGCGCCTGAATGGCGCGGTCAATAACGCGCAGCGCCATATTCGGCGCGACGACCTTGATCATCGCAATTTCCGCGCGGGCGGCCTTGTTGCCGTAGCGATCCATCATTGCGGCGGCCTGTAAGGTCAGCAGCCGCGCCTGATCAATCTCTAGACGCGAGTCGGCGATCGCCGCCCGCAGCACGCCCTGCTCGGCGAGCGTTTTGCCGAACGCCGTCCGGGTTAGGACGCGCCGACACATGGCTTCAAGCGACCGTTCGGCCAGCCCAATAAGCCGCATACAGTGGTGAATCCGTCCCGGGCCGAGTCGTCCCTGAGCAATTTCGAAGCCGCGTCCTTCGCCCAGCAGCAAGTTGCTCGCTGGGACGCGGACGTTTTCAAACACAACCTCGGCGTGGCCGTGGGGCGCGTCGTCATAGCCGAATACGTCCAGCATCCGCACCACCTTCACGCCCGGCGTGTCCATTGGAATCAATAGCATGGAATGCTGGCGGTGTTTGGGCGCATCAGGGTTGGTTTTGCCCATGAAGATGATGAGCTTGCAGCGCGGATCGCCGGCGCCGCTTGTCCACCACTTGCGGCCGTTGACGACGTAGGTATCACCGTCGCGCTCAATCCGAGCTTGAATGTTGGTGGCGTCGGAACTGGCCACATCGGGCTCGGTCATGGCGAAGCAGGAGCGGATTTCGCCGGCCAGTAAGGGTTCGAGCCACTGCTTTTTTTGCTCCGGCGTGCCATAGCGCACCAGCACTTCCATGTTGCCGGTGTCCGGCGCGGAGCAGTTGAACACTTCCGGCGCGAGGAACGACCGCCCCATAATTTCGCACAGCGGCGCGTAATCCAAGTTGCTGAGGCCTGCGCCGTACTCGCTTTCCGGCAGGAATAAATTCCACAGGCCGGCGGCCTTAGCCTTAGCTTTGAGGGTTTCGATGATGCGCGGCGGACGCCACCGACCGCCGGCGGCGAGTTCATCTCGAAAGACGGCCTCATTCGGGTAGATGTGCTCGTCCATGAAGGCGAGCAAGCGTTCACGGAGTTCAAGGGCCCTAGGCGAAAACTCAAACATACCTGCGCTCGGCTCCACTTAGACCAAAATCCGCAAAATCCATTCGGCGACGCAAGCCGGCTTTTCTGCGCCTTCCAGCTCGACCGTGCAGTTGAGGGTAATGTCAAGGCCGTTGTCGAGCGACTTAACGTGGGCGATGCCGAAGCGGCCGCGAATGCGGCTTCCGGCCGGAACCGGCGTGACGAAACGAACTCGATTCAAGCCGTAGTTGAGCGCCAAGCGTGCGCCCTCAAACTGAAGGCTTTGTTCAACGAGGTATGGGATGAGCGACAGCGTGAGAAACCCATGCGCAATTGTGGTCTTGAAGGGCGATTCAACGGCGGCGCGTGTCGGGTCGCAGTGAATCCACTGGGTGTCGCCGGTGATTTCGCCAAAGGAGGTGATGCGCGCTTGGTCAATCGTCAGCCAGTCGCTGACGGCCAGTTCCTGACCGGCCATGGCGGAAAGGGAGGCAAGGGAAAAAGACGTAGGCATCGGGACGTGAATCCACCACAAAGAAGGAATGTCGCGTAGCTCACATGCAACCATCATTTCGTGCGTTTGCCAACCGATTTGGCCGTCGTTAGAGACACTGCAGCGGCGTCGCATCCGTGGTGGATGGGGGTGGGTGTGGGTTTCGCTGGCTTGAGCAAACACACCCTTGGGCTAGGCGTCGGCGCCGGGCTTTGGCGCGCCGTACATTTCTTCTGTTGAAGGATGTCGCGTTCGGCTTCAAGCAGCCAGCCGGCGGGTCAGCCAGTCGCGCCAGTACAAGCGGTAGCGATGCAAAAGCCAAGCGACGAGCGGCGGTAAAAGACACGCAATGAAAAACGTGAGGACGACGATTAGAAACCGACCGCCGAAAAACTCGTCGGCTAGACGGCTGAAGTCCATCCAGTGGCCGCCGCCTTTGGCGTCTTCGTAGTCAAGACGCGCTTCCTGACTAGTAAGCAGTTGAAAGGCGAACCGCAAATCGTGGAACTGGATGTAAAAGCCGGCGAAGGCGTACAGTGGGCGCTCCAGCCCATGCACCAGCGATTGGCCGCTCCACGCGCGGTAGAGAAACACGGTGGCGAACATCAACTCGCCGCCGTGACCCATGGCAATGACGATCGCCTCATGCAGCGCCGTGAGGGTTGTGATGGTGTAGGCGGTGACGAAACCGGCGAGTAACGCCAGCGTCCCGTGATTGGCGCGGAAGTGATAAAACGACCAGCCGAGAACGCCGTACCAGACGGCGATGAGCAGCCATTGTCGGTCTTGGTGGATGGTGACGCCGCCGCCGTACACGAAATCGAACGCCGGAATGGACGGGTAGCCATAGGCCCAGCCGGCGACGGTGTGGCCGAGTTCGTGAACCAGCGTGACGAGTGGGTGCAGGACAAATGAGACGAAGGCAAAAAAGGGCGCGAAGACCACCAGCGCAGCCAACGCCGCTCCGCCGATGAGGGACTGATAACCTTGCGCATCGGTGCGCTCAACTTCCGGCGGCGGCCGCCGGGCGTCATGGTACGCCCACCCCAGCGGCAGGGGCATACTGCAGCGGGCGCAACTGGTGTGGGTCAGGGGTTGGCGGAGTTGGCAATGCGGGCAGGTTTGATACATGTGACGACCATCGTCAACATCGACAATGTCACGCCTCGACGCCGCTATCGTGACATGGCCTATGCTTTTGTCTCAACCGGCTGTTCAGCCGGTTGCGAAGGCCGGTAATGGTTTTGATGCCACGCCAGTAGGTTGCATTTCGGGACAACGTTGCGTAGGATGCCTGCTGTTCACGCCTTCTCTTGCCTATCAACGGTGACGTGCCTCGTTTCGGATTGTGGTTGAGCGCGGCGGTTTTGGATTGGTTAGAGAGAGGAAGGTCTTGGTTACGATGAAACCCGCCGCCTGTCGGCCCGGCATGTGTCTTTTTCGCACCGTTTTAGAGTCCATGCTTGGTGGGGTTTCTGATCCGAAAAGAGGAAAACGCACCTATGAAGCTTTACGTCGGCAATCTCAGCTTTCAGACCACTAGCGAGGATCTGCGCAGTCACTTTTCGCAGGCCGGCGTCGTTGAGTCGGCGCTGGTCATTGAAGATCGTGAAACTAACCGCTCGCGTGGTTTTGGCTTCGTCGAGTTCGCTACGAGCGAAGAGGGCAAGCGGGCTATTGAAATGTTTCACGGAACGGAGTTGAACGGACGGACACTGACCGTCAATGAAGCTCGTCCACGCGAAGAGCGCGGCGGCTATAATGGCGGCGGTCGGCGCAGCGGCTACAACGGCGGTGGTCGGCGCGGCGGCTACGGACGCGGCGGCTGGTAGGCTCACCGGCGCAGCCCCCTTGCGTCGTTTCTGTGAGTTTTGTGGGACGCGCTCCGTTTGGGGCGCGTCCTTGCTTTTGGTGTACGCCGAACGCCGCTCTGGACGCCGAACGGCGGACTGGGTGCAGGGCGGCGGCTTCGGCATGATAGAGTCCGGCTGTGGCCACGCTTGTACTGCAGGCTGAACCCGTACGACGCAGGCTGATCGTGTGGATGGGATTGCATTGATGGAGACGTAACTGGCATATGCCGACGCTGGACGTGTTGCCTGACCATTCAAGAGTCTGGGTGTTTACAACCGCTGAACCGTTGTCCGCTCAAGCCGCAGCCGTTGTCGAGGCGTCGCTGGCGGCGTTTGTCGCTGATTGGATGTCACACGGCGCGCGCGTACGCGGCGGCTTCGCCGTTCTTGACCGTCGTTTTATTGTTGTCGCTGCTGATGAAGCCCACAACGACGTGTCGGGGTGTTCGATTGACGGGATGTTTCGCGCCGTCCACGCCGCCGTACAAAGCGCCGGCGTTGCGTTGGCCGACACCGCTGACATTGCCTACCGAACTGGGACGGGGGTTGAGCTAGTGGATCGCCCGACTTTTCGGCGACTTGTTCGTGAGGGGGTGATCCGGGCCGACACGCCGGTTTTTGACGGCGCGGTGCGGACGCTGGGCGAGATGCGGGACGGCAAGTGGGAGCGGCCGTTCGCCGCAAGTTGGCATGCTGAACACTTTGCGCCGACGACTTAGGCGTAGTGGTGTTCTGGGAACGTCGTTTGTGACGCGCATCAACGCGACGCCGAGTTGGAAAGTGTGCTGGTAAAAAGGACTGAAGCCTTTTCCGTGTTGGTGAAACGGCGCTGTGGGCGCGAACTGCGCTGGCGGTTTGGGGTAGGGCGGCTCAATGGGTTTTCCTACGTGGCGGCGTTCCGCTACGCGACCTGTTGGAAGGTGTGGCGATTCTTCGCAACAAAGCAAGCTTAGAGGCTGTCCGGCGCGTTAGCTGTTGTCAGATGCGGCAAGAACCCTGGCGCACTCCAAGGCGTTGACGCGGTTCACACTTGGTACGGCTACACTTTCTCCGAACGATCTGCTGAAAGGTGAAAAACAATCACTGCCAAACCTTGCCTGTGGCCGCCGATTCTCCAAAAGTTGCCGAACGGTATATTAGGCGCTAAGTTGTTGGTCGTTCCGGGACGGGTTGGCGCGCGAAGAAATCTACCCGGAAACGCGCTACGTAGTCGTCCAACAATCGCGTGATGCGGTCGTAGCTGGGCGACTGCACAATCAAGCCGGCGTGAAACTCCTTGTTGAGCCGCCAGACGATTTCTGGGTCGTTGTACGCGCTGGTGTCCGGCCGCTGTTGCCGCGCCAGCGAAATCAGCAGCCCGGCGTAATCGCGCCGCGCCTGCGGCGGCCGATACCGCTCAGGCGGTACGGCGCACTCAAGCTTCGCCCATTCCGCCCAGAGATTGACGCCGGTCGCCGCCTCAACCAGTTCAACGATGTTGGCGCCGCCGACACGCGCCGAGGTCTCAAGGAAGTAAAATGCGCCGTCCTCATGCGCCTTGATGAACTCCGTGTGTGACGCGCCGCGGACCAGACCCATCGCCCACAACACCCGTCGGTTCAGTTCCAGCAGCTCTTGCTCGTCGTCCGAGCCGTACTCGACGATGCGCGTGGCGAAAACATCCCCGTCGTGCATCACCTCAATCGGCGGGCGGGCGTACTTGCTAACCGCCGCAAAGACGACCTCCCGCTCCGACACAATCGAATCCACGTGATAGACCTCGCCGGGAATGAACTTCTCCAGCAAGTGAAACGAACGGCGGTCGCCAAGTTGATGCAGGGTCGCCCAAACCTCTTCCGGCGAGGCGGTACGCTTGATGCCAATCGTGGACGCTTCGGAACGCGGCTTGACAAGCCATGGACCCGGCACTTCGGCAAGGTACTCGTTGACGACCTCATCATTGAAGACCGGCGTAAATGGCGGTACTGGTACGCCGTGTTCACGCGCCTTAGCGCGCATCGCCAGCTTGTCGCGGAAGTAACGCGCCGTCGTCTCGCCCATGCCAGGGACGCGCAGATGCTCGCGTAGCGCCGCCGCCGTCTCGACATCAAAGTCGTCGAGCGCCACGATGCGGTCAATCCGGTGCGTCCGCGCCAGATAACTCACGCCCAGAATCACGTCGTTAAGTCGCCATTTTTTGTTTTCGTCGGGCATGAAGAAAATGTCGTCAAGGCTTTCGCGCGGCCAGTCGGCGTCCCGAATGCTCTCCGAGGTGACGAGATAGACACGCCAGCCCTGACGCTTGGCTTCGCGCATAAATTCAGCGCCTTTTTCGTAGCTGGCCAGACACAGCATCGTGGGCGGACGAGTCGGCATGAGTCAACGCTCCCCACAGGATGAATAACGTTGGGCGGCTGTACGGTGACCGTATTCTTATTCGCGCTTTGTCGCCGACGCAAGCGAAGCCAAGCCGACGGCCGACTCAACAACTTCAACCGTCCCGGCGTCCGCTTGAATGCGAACTCGGTCGCCGGTTTGAATGACGCGCGTCACATTGCGGACATTCGTCACCGCCGGCAAGCCAATCTCGCGTAGGACAATCGAACCATGGGACAGGTCGCCGCCGATCTCGACGACGACGCCCGCCACGGCCGTAAAGACCGGAATCCAACCGGCGTCCACGGCGCGGGCGACCAGAATAATCGGCTCGTGGGAGGGCGGCGGGAGCGCCGGCGTGTCACACACCCATGCGCGACCTTCAACGACGCCGCGCGTCAGGCCAATCCCCTGCAACGCGGGTGGGACAGGCTCGGTTGAGGAAGTCGAACGAAACCGTGAAAAGTCGTCAAACCGGCGAAACACATCCGGGAAGTCATACCGAGCAAAGACTTCCTGCTCTCGTCGCCGGGCGGCGATGAAGTCGGGCGTCGCCCGCCAAGCGCCGTCCAACCGCTTTGCTTCATCAACGTCCAGTCGCCACAAATCGTCGGGCGTCGGCAACTTGCCGGCGGCACAGGCCAGCGCCGCAAGACGCAACAAACGCCGCCGAATGCGGTCAAAGGTTCGCATTGCGGCATGACGCAACCGTTCGCGTGCATCAAGCGTTCGCCGCGCTTGCGCCCAGATTGGGTAAGCCAGCCACGCCCACCACGGCGTCGGCGGCGCGGCGACAGCTTGCCGTTCTCCAACCAAAAGACCAGCCAGTAGGACTTCCGGTTGCTCGTTGTACCGAGGTTGCGCAATGTCGCTTTCAAACACACCCCGAAAACCATAGCGGTCGAGGTAATCCCGCCAAAGTTGTTGGAAGCCTATGTCGTCAGGAAGGCGACCCTGGGCGATGTCTTCCGCCACGGACGGCCGCCGCCGTACGTAATCGCGGAGCGGATTGAGGTCGGTCAACATCCGCGTCGTGATCGTCTCATGACGCGCCGCCAGCGCCGACAAAACGCCAAGCCGCCGCAGAAGGGCCAGTGGTCCGCTCATAGCCTGCGTGAGCGAAAACATTTCCCGCACCAGCGTCGTGTAAACCGTCTGCAAGTCACGGATACAGGCGGTGAAACTGTCCGTCGCGTCCGCTGGAACGTCCCCTGTTTCAGTCAACCAAGCGATGCACCGCTGCGCGGAGCCGACCGCCAATAGTTGCGCCCAGCCTAATCGCGCCAATGTCGGGAGCGACCGCCACAGCCGTCCCCAGCGCACACTTTCGGCGCAAACATCACGTCCGCCGATGGAATCCGTCACAAGGCGCGTCGGCAGCCCCCACAACCGCATCATGTCAAGCAGCAGCGACAGGTTGATGAATGGCCGTCCGGCGAAGACTTCAATGAACGGACGATTGGACGGCAAACGCGCGTCAAAGTCACGGTAGTACGCAAACAAGTCGCCTGCACACGAAGCAATCAGGCTCGTCATGAAGCGGGACGGCAACGGCGGCAAAATTTCGCGGTGGTTGGCGTATGTAAACCATTCATTGCGCACAACTGGCCGCGTCAACGGCCGTACCTGAAGCAGCCAACACGTCCGACCATCGTCGGCGAACTCAACATCCCAGTCCGCGTTTCCGAAAACACGTCGCACATCCCGCAGGAGCGCCTGCAACCGGCCGGTAAACCCCGCTTGCGTCGGCGCTTCAAAAGCGCGCAGTTTGGCAAGCTCCAAAGTTTCGCCGGTCGTCGCGCCACCCAAAAGTTGGTCGGCAAGCCCGGCTGTAAAGTTCACCAAGTCGTCTTCGTGAGCAGTTTCCGTGATCGCCGCGCCCGCGTAACGCGCGTCAACCATCGCCATGACCAAGACATCACGGCGGAGCGGCGCTCCGTGGCGCAGACTTGAATTCCAAACTTTGCAGAGGGCGTCGGGCAGCTCATCCGGCGCGACGTTCAGCAGGGAAGCAAAGTGGCCGGCGAAGCTTTTCGCCGTACCATCCTCCACCGCAAAAGCCGAGCGAACCGCCAGTCGCGTCGCCGAAAGCGACAGGTTCAACGCCCGGCTGAACACCGCTGCGTCATGCAGTACAAAACCATCGGTGGTTTTTTCCACCCAGCCTTCTTTGAGACTCAGCGCCAAGAGTTCATCCAAGACCATCACGCCTGCCGGGACGGGTAAGCCGGCCGCCGCCGCGCGATCAAGGTAGGCGGCTTTCGGCCCGACGCCCGACGCTACGCCGAGCGACCGTCCCAACGGCGCAAGGTAGCGGGTGAAGGCCGAGTGGGTGGAAGCTGACATCATGGGCAGGGAACTAGGCAACTCCGATCGTCGCCGTCAGCCGTAAGGCAAGGGATGTGATCTTTCGGGCGTAGGCTTCGGGTTGTTCCACCATCGGGAAGTGATCCCAGTCACTGACCACTTCGATGACGGCCGCCGGCAGCTTGGCGCGGAAATCCACCGCCTGTTCGAGCCGCAGCACCCGCTCCCGCGCGCCCCACAGCAAGACGCAAGGGACGGCGACCGGCCGCAACCCTGCAAACCAATCCGCCGTGATGAGATCGAACATTTGCCCGAAGGCCTCGCAGCGCCCGTATTCGGCGAAAAATTGATCGAGAAAGTCCCGTGGTACGGCGTCTGAAAAAAACGTGCGTCGCCACACTGGACGCAGGACGCGCGCCGCCAGCAGTCGCTTGCCGAGTTCACGTGCAACAGTCGAACGCATCAGGCGGGGAAACCACCGCGTGTCAAGCTGCGCGCCGACTGGAGCGTGGAGAATGACGCCAGCTACCGATGGCGCGTCGTGCTGGAGGTATTCCAGCACCATCGAACCGCCAATGCCGTGACCAAGCAGGACGCGCGGCGGTGGGACGGACATCACAAACGCTTGGATATGGTTGGCGTAGTCGGCAAGCGTCCGGCAGCGCCGATCACGCGGCGTACCGCCGAAACCGGGCAAGGTCAGCGCCGTAAAAGCAACCGGGGCATCGTCCGTAAAGAACGGCTGAAGACGCGCAAAGCGAAACGCGCCGCCGCCATTGCCGTGTACGGCGATGATGGTCGGGCGCGTCATGCGTGCGCCAAAGCCGCCGCTGGAACAATCCGTCGCCAGTCGGGGTGGTCGCCGGCGTGTTTGAATTCGTGACGCCACAGGATATCGCCCGACGACGAGACCAAAAATGCGCCGGGCATCACAAAGGGATCGCCGACCGGCAGGCCGATGAAGTGCCCCTTGCCGACGGCGCGCAGCCCGCACACCCAGACATCAGGTCCAAACAATTCGCGCCAGCCGCCTCGCTCAACGCCAAACGCTTTGTAGAACACCAGCGGCGTATCACTAACGGCGCGGGCTTCCTTCCAGTATCTGGCGAAAAAGGCCTGTCCCTGTTCAACCGTTCCTTGGAAGAAAAACACCACGTTCGGGTAGTGCGGGTTGCCGGCGGCGATGTCCCGCAGGTCGGCGACAATTTCGCGGCAAAAAACGCACCCAAAGTGGCGCAAAAAAACCAGCAGGTTCGTCTTGCCCGTCAACTGTTCAGCCAGGGTTGTACCAGTGAGATTGAGGCCGACAACCGGCTGCTTCAGAATGCTTTCCGGGATTTGTTTCATCGTAGCGTACAGTGTCCTGCGCCGCCGCTTGGCATACGAGGTGCGTAGCGGCGGTTGAGACTGCCAAGCTGCACTGGGGGCGACTCCACATCATTCGCAGGCTGGGGAAGCACACTGTATGCCTGCGCACGCTGTGTCAGGGATTGTCCGGTTCATTGCCGGTTTCATCGGCGGTGCCGGGAAAAGCGTAATTTTTCTAACAGTTCGCGAGGGTTATACTTTTCACCGTAAAACCTTACAATAAAGTAAGGTTTTTGTGATGCGTCCCCAAATGTGAGGAAAAGCCCGTTGCTGCCGACGCTTGCTGGGCGGTTGGCGGCACAGGCGGGCGGCGCGGTGCAACGCCGGCCGCCGTGATTTCCGAGAGCCACCAAGGAGAGAGCAGCATGGCGCGTATCAAGTTGACTGAAGAGAACCGTTTCTCGACTTACGTTAAGAGTCGTAACTCGCCACAGTACCGGGATCTTGAGAAATGGCAGCAGTGGTTTGCTTCGCGTGGCATCCCGTCAGTGATTGCCTGTTCGCGCAGCGGCTACGCGCTGTACCGGGAAGGGTTGTTGCCGGTGGATATTCACGACGACTCGCCGGCCACGGCGGAAGGAAACGGCGCAAAGCAGTTTTTTGCGCCGACCAGATCCAAGCGCAAAGTTGGGGTCTCTTCCGCTAATCAACACCCTGACAACAATTTGACTACAGGCGGCGCTCAAGCGGCGACGGCCTGAGCGGCGCCACAGCCGAGAAACGGCGCGTGGGGAAAAAGCCCTGCGCGCCGTGCGCCACGTTGCAACCTTCAGAGCCGTCGCCTTACATTGGCGGCAGAGGAGGGACGGGTTCTAAACCACGGCCGTGACGCCACCCGTGGTTGTGCCGTCGCTGCTGGAAACGCTCCAACATTTGCTTGGCGCGTTCCCGCTGCTCCGGCGTCAAAACCGCTGCAATACGCGCTTTGGTTCGCTCCCTTGAGACAATCAGTTCCGCTATCGCCTGCGCTTGTTGCTGTGCAATAGCGCGAACCTGAACCTCGTTGAAAATCCCATCCGTTCCCAGCGTGTGTAGCTGGTCATACCCTGTCTTGAGCTGTGTCTTCAGCGGCGCGACCGTTGCGCGTTCGGCTTCTAGGATCTGCCGAATCTGGGTTTGCTGTTCCTCGGTCAGGTTCAGTTCGGCCGCCATGCGTTTGAGGAAAAAGCCCATGAAGCGGTCTGGGCCAGGATCGCGTCCGGCGGCATAGGCAACGCCGCCGAAGACAGCCGTCAACGCGAGCGCCAGCGTCACGACGACGGCCAAGGGACGTAGACTGAGACGGTGCAACATATGTGAGACTCCTTTTCGAGGGCGCTTAGAAGCTAGGCTTCTAGGGTGTAGTCAGCCGCCGCGTTTAGAGCGGCGGCTGTTCCTATAGACGCCGCCGACCGCGAGAAAGTCCGTCAAAGTCGTCAATCCCTTGTCAAGAATCGTCAAAGTCTGTTTTCAGGTCAGCCAGCGGGCCAACTTAGAGTCGGCACGCACAATGGTATCCCGCCGGTCAGGGCCGGTAGACACCAGACCGATTTCGCAGCCGACCAACTCTTCCAGCCGCGCGATGTAGCGCCGGGCGTTGACGGGAAGTTGTTCGAGAGCCGTTAGGCCAACCGTCGGGGCTTGCCAACCGGGGAGCAGTTCATACACCGGCTCGACGGCTTCGAGGTCCTGAGCGTCGTGCGGAATCCCTTCGACCAGTTCACCGTTGAGCCGGTAGCCGGTGCAAACCGGAATCGTGTCAAAGTCGTCTAGGACATCCAGCTTCATGAGCGCCACGGTCGTTAAGCCGTTGATGATGCGGGCGTAACGGGCCACCGCGCCGTCAAACCATCCGCAGCGACGTGGGCGCCCGGTGGAAGCGCCGTACTCAGCGCCGCGCGCCCGCAGTTGTTCGCCGACAGCGTCCGTCAACTCCGTCGGGAAAGGGCCGCTGCCGACGCGCGTCGTGTAGGCCTTCATGATGCCCAGCGCGCCTGTGATCGCCGTTGGCGGGACGCCTGTGCCGACCGTGGCGCCGCCGGCCGTCCCGCTCGAGGAGGTCACGTACGGATAGGTTCCGTGGTCAATGTCGAGCATGGTTCCCTGTGCGCCTTCAAAAAGCACGGACCGCCCGGCGTCCATCTCACGCGCCAATAGCATGGCGGTATCCGTCACAAAAGGCGCGATGCGCTCGGCTTTGGCAAGGAGGTCGTCCACAACGGCGGCGAGGGCAATTGGCTCTGCGCCGCGCGCCTGCAGAATGCTGTTAGCCTCGCCAATGATTTCTTCAAGTTGCTGTTTGAGTCGGTCAGGATGCAAAAGATCGCCGGCGCGCAAACCGCGCCGGCCAATTTTGTCTTCATAAGCCGGGCCGATGCCGCGCAGCGTTGTCCCTACCCGCCGAACGCCCCGCCGTTGCTCACTGGTTCGTTCCAGCGCCAAATGATGCGGCAGGATAATGTGCGCACGATTGCTGATGAAGAGCCGTCCGGCGAAGTCAACGCCGCGCGCCGCTAGTTCTTCCATTTCGGTGAGCAGCGCTGTGGGGTCAATCACCACGCCGTTGCCGATGACACACCGCTTACCAGGGTGCACAATGCCGGACGGGAGCAAGTGCAGGACGAACTTCTCGCCGTTGACGATGACCGTATGCCCGGCGTTGTGGCCGCCTTGATACCGAGCCACGATGTCGAAATACGGCGCAATCAGGTCGACAATCTTGCCTTTGCCTTCGTCGCCCCACTGCGTCCCAACGACCACGATGTTTTTCATTGCGCGCGCCGGTGGATAGCCCTTCCCTGAAGGTCTGTACAGCGTGTGGGAAAGGGCAGGTTGGCTCCTTTCATTGCGACAGACGCCTTTCCGTCTCAGCACGCGCCGAGGCGGAAGCGCTGCGGCTGCGTCGCGGGTGTGTCAGAGAAGACGATTCGCTAGTATCGCCGTCCTGTACTTTGCCGTCAACGACTGTTTTTGGCTCAAACCACGCTTCCGCAGCAGGGAGACGATTCCGCCAACCAAGCCACCGCTTGACGTGCAGCCACAGCAGCCAGCTTGTGTTGTCAGCGTACCGTTGTCGCAAGTACTCAGCGGGCGGGAACGCCATTTCACGCAATAGGAGCAGTTGCTCGCGTCGGTTGAGCGCCGCCAGTTCCAGCCACAGGCGGCCGAGACGGCTCAAACGGCGGGTGAGGAGCCGCGCCGACAGTTCGGGGCGGGCGTCGCGCGCTGCCGCGTCGTACACCTCGTCCGCGTAGGGTGTGCCAAACCAAGCGCGCGCCAGCGCGAGACATGCCAGACAAACGCGCAGGATGCGCAGTTGTTTGGCGCGGCGCAGGCACTGCTCAAGCGCCTCCGGCGATTGCCGCAACGCCATTAGGTGAATGTCATACAGCCAAGCGAGGGCGAAATCGTAGCTAAGGTGAACGGCTAAATGGAAACAGGCATGCAGGAACAAGTCATCGTCGGACGGCCCGTACGCCGCGTCGCCTAGTGTCGGGATGGGAACCCGATTACGCCACATGCCGTCGAAATCAAGGACACGAGCAAAGACGGCCGAGTTGGCGACGCTCCAGTGAACGTCAAAGACCACGTCGCTGCGCGTCAGCGTCGCTTGGCGGTTGATGAGCGTTCCCGTTACGCTTTCCGAGCGGGTGTAGCCAAGTTTTTCAAGCAGCGCAATGAAAGCCGCTTTGTCCGCTGGGCGAACGAGTACGTCCACATCGAGCTTGGTGCGCTGATGCGGCTCAGCGTAATATCGCCGGCTCACCGGCATGCCTTTGAGCAATAGCACCGGCACGCCGTTGCCATGGGCGAGCGGAAGGAGTTCCTGCAACGCCAGCGTTTGCCGTACGTCGAGCAGCGCCTCTTTGCGCGCACAGGACTTCAGCCAAGTCTGCAACGCGGTTGGTAGGGTTTGCCAGGCGTCAGGCGGCAACTGTGCGCAGACCAGTGGTCCGATCCGGTGGGCGTGCAGGGCAGTGATGACATCGGTGGCGGACAAGGACGGCTCCCAAGCGTCCGCCTGACCCGCCAATGCCCGCTGAATGAAGGCGTCCACTGGCGTTGAAGGCAGAAGCGGCCTGAGTGCGTCCGGCAACATGGGCAAGCGGCCTCACCGAGCGAACGTCTTTCACCGCCGCCGAACGGCGTCCAACGCGCGGACAAAATCCATAATCCGGTGTTCGGCCCAGCGCCGGTCGGCGTCTGTCCCCCGCGCCGCCAGAAAGCCGACGTGGCCGCCGTGCTTGGTCAACAGGACGGCGATGCTGGGGTTGTCGGCGAAGGGCGGTTCGAGCAGCGGCGCAGCCGGAATGAACGGGTCGTCCTGCGCATGGATGATGAGCGTCGGCAGGCGAATCGCCGCCGCCGTTCGTACGGCGCTGGCCCGATGGTAGTAATCCGCTGCGCTTTCATAACCAGCGGCGACGGCGGTGTAAGTTTCATCGAACTCACGGATCGTCCGAATCCGCGCCAAGTGACGTGCGTCGTAGCGGTCAGGGAACAGCGCCGCTTTGCGTTTCATGCGCGCTTTGAGGCTTTGCACAAAGCGCCGGTGGTAAAGCCAGTTGCTGCGCCGCTCAATGGCGGCGGTACTGGCCGTCAAGTCGGCCGAAGGGGAAATAGCGGCGACGCCGCGAACATGCCGAGGGGCGTTTGCGCCGTACTCGCTCGCTAGCCGCAGCACGACGTTGCCGGACAGGGAAACGCCGACAACGTACACATCCGTTGCGCCGTCGCGCTCACCTAACTCGGCAATGACGGCACGTGCGTCCTCTGTCAGGCCGGCGTTGTAAAGATGCGGCGACAGATGCTCCGTCCCGCCGCAGGTGCGGGTGTTGAGGCGGATGACGTGGTAACCGGCCCGCAGGGCTTTCTCCGCTATACCGCGCATGTAGCTCGATTCCACCGAGCCTTCCATACCGTGCAGCAGCAGCAGCGTTGGCCGGTCGGCCGGTGTGTACCCGGTCTGCCAATGGCAAACACCCGTCACAGCCGTATCCGGTCGAGTCTGGAAGGTTCGCGGCTGACCGGTTTGATCCACGAGCGGCGTTCGGCGCGGCAGGATGGAACCAAGGATGGTTTGGAGGTGAGGATTGGTTAGACGCGGGTCGGGAACAAACGGGCGGGCGCGAAGCCGTTCCAGCAAATAGGCTCGCGGCGTGACCGCCCGCGTCGCCGTCCCTAGCGCTCCGAGTTGCATAGCGTGTACCCCAATACGTTGTTTTTCGAACTCGTCGGCGGCCTGCAGAAGCTGTCGCGGGTCGCGTTGCGGCAGCATAGGCGGTGTCGCTGCGTAACACCCACAACGGAGCAAAGACCGCGCCATACCGGCATGCGCCCCTGCAGGGCGGCTCGACTGGCGTCCGGTGCGGCCGTCAGTGTTGATGCCGATGCTCGTCGCTTCCGGGCTGTTCCCTGAAGCCATCTTTCTGGAGCCAGATGACGCGGCCTGTCCGGTCAATGTAGGCGTACCGTCCGTCTATAACAACCTGAGCGACGCCGCCGATGAAACGGTGGACATGGGAAAACTGCGCCGGAATCACCAACTTGCCCGTTCGGTCAATGTAGCCGTACAGCTTGCCCACCTTTACGGCCGCCAGCCCTTCAGAGAAGCTCATGGCGTCGTCAAACTGCAGCGGGATGACGACCTTGCCCGTGGGGTCAATGTAGCCGTATTTGCCATTCTGCTTGACCCAGGCCAAACCTTCCTTGAAAACATACGTGTCATCAAAGATGGCTGGAATGACGAGTTGACCGGTGCGGTCAATGTAGCCGTGTTTGCCGTTGAGGCGGACGCCGGCCAACCCTTCACTAAAGCCGAAGGTGTTTTCGTACTGCGGTGGGATGACGACCTTGCCTGTGTGGTCAATGTAGCCGTACTTGCCCTGTTCTCGAATCCAGTACAGCTGGGTTTCCCCAGTGGCCGGCGTCTGCGCAGTGGTTTTGCCGTGAGCGGTTTTCTTGCTAGCTGGCTTCTTCTGCGCAATCGCCGTCGTCGCCAAGGTCAAGCCGAGCGCCAAAGCCAGCGCCGGCGTCGTCAGCCTGTAAGTCATACGTGTCGGCTCCGTAAGGTAAGTCCGTAGTGTAAGCAAGTTTAAGCTGCGGTGTGCCGCCACAGTGTCAAAAAAAACTCACAACCGGTTGCGGATGGCATCGACCAGCTCGCGAAATTCCTCAGCCGTTTGGCCCGTAAATGACTCTAAGTTGGCGCGCGCTTGGCGGCGAATGCGTTCGCGTTCCAGCCCATCGGCGAACTCATACTGCGAGTTGATGGCCGTCGCCAAGATAGCCAGGGACTCGGCCAACGTTTGCCGCTCTCGATCGTCGGAGGCGAGGAAGTCCGCGTCGTTGAGCAAAATATCGGAGAAGAGTTCATAAAACGCATAGGGAACGCCCGGCGGCATCGGCGTTCCAAACACGATGGTGTAGTGGTTGTTGAGGTAGAGTGTCATGGCGGCGGCGACATCCTCGACAGGCCATCCTTGCTCAACCATCCCGCGCCGGTATTCACGCAAAGCGTTTTCGTAGAACCGGCGAACTTCGTCCGGGTCGCCGTCGGCCGACTGCGCCAGAATATCCGGCGCCAGCATGGCGGCGACCGGGCGGTACGCCGTCGTCCGACGAAGTGGGCCGCGACGCGGCGTGTCCGTCGGGCGAGTCCCACGGCGCGTCACCGGCCGGTCGGAAAAGATCGCCCCGGCGCGTTGTTCATAATCACGGATTTTATCCCGCGCCGGGCGGCCGTTAATCGTCGGCTCACGGCCGACTTGTTCATAGTCATACCAGTCGGGGTCGGCGGGACGGGGATTCTGAGCGGAAGCCGCCGCGCCGACGGCGAGTGTCATAAAGAACATCAGCAAAGTGCGCAAAAGCATGGGTTGATCCTTATCATGTGGGGCGGTGGTAACCTGTGCGGGCGTCGCCATGCATGCGGGGAGGATTCCGCCGTGCAGCGCGGCGCCCGTTTTTGGAAAAGCCGTCAGGCTAGGTCAAGCAGCATGATTTCGCTTTCCATGGATGCGTCAAAGGTCAGCCGGCGTTTGTTCTGTACGGCGAGGCCGTCCCCGGCGGTGAGCGTCACGCTGTTGACCGTCGCCGCGCCGCGCAGCATCTGTACCCACGCGCTGCGTCCCGGCGCAAGCTGATGCGCGGCGCTTTGTCCGGCGGCGAGTGTCGCCAGCCAGATGTGGGCGTCTTGGTGAATCTTGAGTTCGCCCGGCCGGGCGTCAGGTGATACGACACGACGGAATGCGCCGTGCGACGAGTCGTACTGCAGAGACAGTTCTTGGTAACTTGGCGGCAGTCCGGTGCGTTCCGGCAGAATCCAAATTTGCACAAAATGCACCGGCTCGGTTGCGGAGGCGTTCATTTCGCTATGCCGGACGCCCGTGCCGGCGGTCATACGTTGTAGGTCGCCGCGCCGGAGAACGGACGTGTTGCCCATGGAGTCGGTGTGGCGGAGCGCGCCGTCCAGCACGTAGGTCACAATTTCCATATCGCGGTGGCCGTGCATGCCGAAGCCGGCCCCGGGCGCGACACGGTCTTCATTGAGAACGCGCAGCGTCCGAAAGCCCATCCAGTTTGGGTCATAGTAGTCGGCGAAGGAAAAGGTGTGATGGGTGTTGAGCCAGCCGTAGTCGGCGTGGCCGCGATCATTGCTTTTGCGTATGGTCAGCATCGTTTCTCATGTCCTCCTTTTAGGTTTAGACGATATTTGTTCAAACGACATTTGGTTCGGAAAATGAGCGCGGTGACGATTTGGAGCGACATTCGTCTGATAACGTTAAGATGTTACCCGTGCTAGTAATGCCAGCAGCGTCCGCCGCTCAGCGGGGGAGAAGTGACCAAAGTGGTCGGCGTGCCAGTCGCGTACGGGCTGGTCAAGTTGGTTGACGAGCGCCAGACCTTCCGCCGTGAGTGTCGCCTTGACCACCCGGCGGTCATGGTCGTCACGGCGGCGGCGGACGAGTCCTTTGTGCTCAAGCCGGTCAAGCAGGCGCGTTACGTCGGGATCGCGGGTGATAAGACGAGCGGCGATGTCGTGACAGGTTGCGCCGTCGTCGCCCGCCCCGCGCAGGATGCGCAGCACGTTGTACTGCACGGGCGTCAGGTCGCATGCTTTCAGAAAGTCCGCGAAAGCCGTCGTGAGCGCGTCGGCGCTTTTTAAGGATGGTAAGGAAGACTTGCTCGCGTTCGCGGCCATCCGTTGAAAGCCTTGGTGCGGCGCGCAGTTTTTTGTTGTGAGGGGGGGGGCGTAAGCTGCAAGCAAGCTGGGACGTGCTTTGGGCAAGGTACGAGGAAGACATTCGTCTGATAACGTTTCTAGAGTGACACAAGCCTTTGATTCCCAAGAAAACTCGGAAACACCATGGGCTTTTACCATCCATCAACCGACAACGACGCGCCACTCAACAACAAACTCGCCTTCACCTGCGAACCTGCTGTTGCGACAGGCTGCCGGGACGACCATACAACCAAGCTTTACGCCGCCAAACCGGACATCGTGTTCATCTCGGCGTCCGACACGGAACTGCGTCTGGTCGCCGAAGCCCGAAAGCGGTTGCCGCAAAATTTCCCGGTCGTACAGACACAAACACTGCGGGCGCTCCAGCGGACGGCCGACCTTGACCGGTTTCTTGCCGACATTGCGCCGACAGCCAAGATCGTCATTGCCCGGATTTTGGGCGGCGTCGCCTACTTTGCGGAAGGTTTTGACCGGCTTGACCAATTGCACCGTGAAACCGGCTGCCGCGTTGTCGCGCTTCCGGGCGACAGCCGTTCCGATGCGGCGTTGCTTGCGCGCTCAACCGTCGGTGTGGATGTGGTTGAGCGATTGTTGGCGTACTGTACCGCGGGCGGTGTCGAAAACTACGCGCAGGCGTTGTGCTACACGGCCGACCGCCTGTTGGGAACAACGTTTGGCTTTGCGCCGCCGCAGGAAGCACCCTTGACGGGGCTGTACCACCCGCAAGCGACCGACCGAGACGCGACGGCGCGGATGCCGGTCGCCGACTTCCAGCGTGCTTACTGGCGTTCCGACCGTCCGGCCGTCGGGGTGGCGTTTTATCGCGCTTACTGGCAAAGCGGCGATTTAGCCGTTGTGGACGCGCTCATTTCGGCCGTCGAGGCGGCGGGCGGCAACGTCCTGCCGGTGTTTTGCTACAGCCTGCGCGATGAGAAAGAACGCGCCGACGGCTTGCCGGACATCTTCGCGCGCTACTTCAGCGACAACGGCCGCCCGCGCGTTCACGTCATTGTCAGCCTGCTGAGCTACGCCGTCGCCGACCTCGCACGTACGGAGCGGCTGACGTACGCCACAGGCGGCGCGGCCGAGGCGCTGCACGCGCTAGGCATCCCGGTCATTCAGGCGATCACCAGCGGCGAAACCGTCGCCGACTGGCGCGCGAGCGCCCAGGGACTGACGCCGCTTGACGCCGCGATGAAGGTCGTCATGGCGGAATTTGACGGGCGCATCATCACGACGGTCGTTGGCGCGCGCGAGTCGGACGCGGCCGGCGCGCGTCTGGCGGCGCTTCCCGAACAGGCTGACGCCGTGGCGCGGCTGGCTGTCCGGTGGGCAAGGCTGCGCGACCGGCCGAACGCCGAGAAGCGATTGGCGATTGTGCTGACTAACTTCGCCAACCGCAACGGGCGCGTCGGGAGCGCTGTCGGTCTCGATACGCCGGCGTCGGTGCTGAACATCCTGCGCGCGTTACGCGACGCGGGCTATACGGTCGGCGACCTGCCGCCGACTGGCGACGCTCTGATGGGCGAGTTACTGGCGCAGGGCGGCTACGAAGCGCCGGCGTTGTCCGAAGAACAGGCTGCACACGCTTTTGCGCAATACCGGGCGGATGATTACCGCGCGTGGTTCGCCGCGCTGCCGCCCGACAACCAAGCACAATTGCGGGCGACGTGGGGTGAGCCGCCCGGTACGGTCATGACGGCGGGGGAGGTGGGCTACATTGCTGCGCGGCGCTACGGGAACGTGTTGGTGATGATCCAGCCGCCGCGCGGCTATGGCGACAACACGCAGGCGCTTTACCACAGCGGAGAACTCGTCCCGCCGCATCACTACTTGGCCGTCTATCACTGGCTGCGCGACGTGTTTGGCGCGGACGCCGTCATCCACTGCGGCAAGCACGGCACGGCGGAGTGGCTGCCGGGCAAGGCGCTGGGGTTGTCCGGCGGTTGTTATCCGCAGCTTGTTCTGACGGATACGCCGGTGTTTTACCCGTTTCTGGTCGGCGATCCGGGCGAGGGATTGCAGGCGAAGCGGCGGTGGCATGCTTGCATCGTCAGCCATCTGCCGCCGCCGATGACGCAGGCGGAAGTTGACCGTGAAGGCGAGTTAGCCCCGTTGCAGGCGCTCTTGACCGAGTTGGCCCGCGCCGACCAACTCGACCCGGAAAAACGTCCGCTCATCATTGACGCTATTTGGGAGGCGGTGGTCGCCGCCCATCTCCACCGCGATCTCGGCTATGAAATCCGTCCCGATGAGGATGAAATCGGCGCGTTTCTGAAGAAGCTGGACGGCTACCTCTGCGACCTTGGCGAGATACAGATTCGTCACGGTTTGCATGTCTTCGGCGAAGCGCCGGCCGGCGATCGGCTGACGGACATGCTCTGCGCGCTGGCGCGGCAGACGACGCCGCCCCGACTGGGACTGCCGGCGGCGTTGGCGCGCGATTTGGGGCTGCCGGAGGACATCTTTGACCGTCCCAGTGACGCGCCATGGCCGCCGGAGGCGACGCCGCCGTGGCTGGCGGGTTTTGATGACGCGCCTATGACGAGCGTTGGGAGGCTGCGCCGCGCGCTTGACGCCGCTGTGCGACGCCTGGTTCAGGAACTTGTCGAGCGCAACTTCGACCCGGCGGCCGTCGCCCTACCGTCGCCGCCTGAAGCGGCGTCGGCGATGCGGTGTGTGCTGACGTATCTGGCGGAGGATATTGTCCCGCGTCTCCGGCAAACCCCGGACGAGATCACGAACCTTCTGGCCGGCCTCGACGGACGCGCCGTGCCGCCGGGACCTTCCGGCGCGCCGACGCGCGGGACGCCGGACATTCTGCCGACGGGACGCAACTTCTACGCCGTGGACATCCGCGCCGTTCCGTCGCCTTTCGCCTGGCAGGTCGGACGGCGATTGGGCGACGCCCTGCTGACGACCTATGTTCGCCAACAGGGGCGCTTCCCGGAAGTCGTCGGACTGACGCTGTGGGGGACATCCAACATGCGGACGCAGGGCGACGACGTAGCGCAGGCGTTGTGGCTGTTGGGCGTCGAGCCAGTTTGGCAGGTGGGGAACCGGCGCTTGGCGGGACTCAAGCTCTTGCCGGTTGAAACCCTCCGGCGTCCTCGCGTGGACGTGGTGATGCGCGTCTCCGGCTTTTTCCGCGACGCTTTTCCAAATGTGCTGGCGTTGCTGGATGAAGCTGTCAACTTGGCGGCGGACGCTGACGAACCCGATGAGTGGAACGCCGTACGCAAGCGCGTCCGCGCCGATGAAGCCCGCCGACTGGCGGCCGGCGAGTCGCCGGACGAGGCCCGCCGGCGCGCGCGTTTTCGGCTCTTTTCCAACCAGCCGGGCGTGTACGGCGTCGGCATTCTTTCGGCCATTACGGAAGGCGCATGGGAATCGCGCGAGGACCTGGCAGCGATTTACCTGCGCTGGAGCGGCTACGCCTACGCCAACGGGGCGTACGGCGCGCCCGCCGAAGACGTATTCGCCGCGCAGTTGGCGGCCTGCGAGGTCGCCGTTCAGAATCAGGATAACCGCGAGCATGACATTCTCGACAGCGACGATTACATGCAGTTTCACGGTGGGATGGCGGCGGCGGTGCGCAGTCTCCGGGGCGCAGCGCCGGTGACGCTGTTTGGCGATTCAGCTGATCCGACGCGCCCGCGTGTCCGCACGCTTCAAGACGAGTTGCGCCGTGTCGTACGGGCGCGCGTTACCAACCCGAAGTGGCTACAAGCCATGCAGGAACACGGCTACAAGGGGGCGCTCGAAATGGCGGCGACGGTAGATTACCTGTTTGGCTACAGTGCGCTGACCGGGCTGGTTGAGGACTGGATGTACGAGCGCGTCGCCGAGGCGTACTTGTTTGACGAGACGACGGCTGCGTTCCTGCAGCGCAGCAATCCGTGGGCGCAACGCGACATCGCGGCGCGCTTGCTTGAGGCTGTGCGTCGGGGGCTGTGGGCGCAACCACCGGAGGCCATGACGGCGCGGCTTGAGGCAATTCGGGCAGCGGCCGAAGAGAACTTGGCGCACCGTCGGGGGGAGGGAAGCGCCGGATGAGAGAGCGGATGAGAACACCCTGTGTGGCGGCGGCCGGCGCGCTCGCCGTTGTTGTCTGGACAACGGAGGGTTGTCAGGTCGGCGCTCCGCGACCGACTGGGGAAAAGGCGGTGGAGCAAACGCGCGTAACAAAACCGCAGCGCGTGGCGTCGCTTTCGATTGGGACGGATGAAATCCTGTGCGCGCTGGTTGAGCCGGAGCGGATTGTCGCGTTGTCGAAGTACGCTCCCGACCCGGAGGCGAGTTATGTCGCGGAGCTTGCCCGGCGCATCAGCGTATTTGTGGAGCGCGACCCGGAGCGGATTCTGGCGCTGCGGGCGGATTTGGTTCTGCTCGCGCGTTACACGAAGGCGGAGTTGCGGCGGGCGGTCGAGCAGACCGGGACGCCGACGCTTGTCGTCGAGGACTTCCGCTCTCTGGCCGACATTGAGGGCAACATTCGGCGGATTGGGCGGGCGGTCGGCGAGGAAGCGCGCGCCGAGGCGGTCATCGCTAACATGCGGGCCAAACTGGCGCAGGCGCGTGCGGCGCTGCGTTCCGACCGGGTGGGCCTGCGGGCGCTCTATGTCGCGCCGCCACTAGTGGTCGCCGGGCGGGACACCATGGGTGACGTCAAGTTGACGGCAGCGGGGCTGCGTAACGCAGCGGCGGACGCCGGCCTGACGGGCAACGCGACGCTTTCCGCCGAGGCGCTCCTGAAGCTTGACCCGGATGTGATTTTTGTAGCGACCGGCTTTGCGTCCGACGCTGGCTTTCGGGAACGGTTGTTGAATGATACGCAACTAGCGGCGCTGAGCGCCGTCCGGCGGAAGCGCGTCATTGCCCTGCCGTCGCGGGCGCTGCGGACAGTGTCACACCATACGGCCGACGCTGTTCTGGAGATCGTGCAAGCGGTCAACGCGCTGCCCTGATGGTTAGCGGCACCTGCCGAGGCCTTTTTCGGCGTAGCGCTATTTCAATCAGTTGTCCTTCATGGAAGGGCGAGTTCGAGGTGCCATTTGGCGTGACGGTGGCGTTCCGCCGCAAGCGCAGGTACTGAAGGGCGGGACAGGGTTTTTCCGCCCTTCAGCCCACTGGTTTCGGCAAGGGTTCGTCACTTTTTGCCGAAGGTAAAGTTGACGCCGAAGCTCAGGCGCAGGTGACTTTGCGTGTCGCGCAGCACACTGCCGGAGCCGCCGATTTTGGTGAACATATACTCACCCTGAATCGGACGCAGCGAAACGATATCGGAAACCTTTACGTCGAGGCCGCCGCCTACGGCCATGGCAAAGCCGCCGTCGCCGTCAAACCGGAGCGGTCGCGAGCCGCTGACCGGCACACGACTAGCGCGCGCGCCGCCAAGGAGGACGTGGGCGAAGGGCGTCAGGCGGTCGCTCCGCAAATTGACGCGCGGTCCAGCCATAAACGTATAGAGGTTCGTTGCATTGTCATAGTGTGCGCCAAAGTCGCCAACGATACCTAGCACGCGGTTCACGTTGTACACACCCTGCAAGTTGAAGCCGAAAGCGTCCTGACTGGGGCTGCGGGGTGTGAGGTCGTTCAGCCGCGCGTAGGTGAACCCGGCGAACAATTCGCCCTGCGGAACATCTTGGGCGTAGGCTGGAGCACTGAACCAGACCAGTCCAACGGCCGCTATAGCCGTCAACCACATTCGTTTCAGCATTCGTTTCAGCATAGGCATCATTCCTTAAAAGTAGACAGTAAGAAGTCGCGGCGTCCCCGGACGAGACGCCGAAACATCGACGGTCGAGCGGTTGGACAGGCTTACCCGTCCAACCGCCGAACGCTCAAAAAGCCTTAGAAGTCAATCCGCACTGCAAGCTGGATGACGCGCGGGTTGCTCCCGAACGTCGCTCGTGGACGGTTGAAGAAGCTGTCCGAGGCGATGGTGAAGCGGTTAATAGACGTTCCCGTGGTGTTCACCGGGTTGACGCCGTTGACCGAACCCGGCACAAACTGCGGGTGGTTGAAGGCGTTGAAAAAGTCCGCCCGGAACTGCGCCCGGATGCCCTCCGTGATGCGGAAGTTCTTGCGGATGAAGATGTCAAAGTTGTTGATGGCCGGCACCCGCAGGGTATTGCGTCCAGCCGTAGCCAAAGCGCCGGGGCCAGCGACGATGTACTGCGCGTTTGGATTGAGCGCCACATAGGCTACTGTCGCCGGATTGCCGATCGGCACAGTGTTGCCTAGTGCGTTGACGGCACGAACGCCGCTGCCCGTTCCACGTTGGCCGTTGGGGTTGAGGATTGTCCGGTCGCCGGCGTTGTCGCCGTTAAGGTTGGAATCCACACCGCTGCGCGCTGTAAACGGCTTACCGGTTTCGTAGCTGTAGGTTCCCGAAAGGCTGAACCCGCCCAGCAACGACCGCAGCCACGGGTTCGCGCTGTTGAGGAAGAACGGCAAGTCATAGGTCCCGGCGATGGTGAGGCGATGGGTGCTGTCCAGCAAGGAGAGCGACCGCTCGGGGCGCAGGTTCTGGAAGTCTTGGACGCGCCGTGAGGCCAAGACCGTGCTGAACAGCTCCGCCGTTGTGTCGTCAATCAGCTTGCTGAAAGTGTAGGCGAGGTTGACCGTGTAGTTCCGAGTCAGCCGCTTCTGCACCTGCAACTGCAAGCCGTGGTAAGTCGAGTTGCCGTTGGAGAGAAACGCGACGAGATTGCCCGCGTTGAAGCCGGCCGCTGCGAACGCTGGGACGAAATTCGACCGCGCCGCGATGATCTGTGCCAGTGTCGGCAGCCCGGCAAGCTGGGCAGGCGTTGGGGGCGTGAGAAATGTCGGCAGTGAGTTCTGCGGCGTGACGCGCGGTTGCCGGTTGATGCGGTTCTGCGTCAGCAGGTGGACGCCGCGTGTTCCAACATAGCGCGCCTCCACAGCCCAATCCTTGAAGACCTGGCGCTGAACGCCTAGCGTCCACGTAATGGCGTAGGGCACTTTCTGGTCGGGAATCCACGACGACGTAATAGCGCGCAACTGCGCCGGCGTTCCCGTGACGGGCGCGGGCGTCGGCGGCAGCCCGCCGCCAGCTAGAAAGCCCGGCACACCGGGCACTTCAACGTTCCGCGTCTGGTTGAACTGCGGGGGCAACGACAAGATGTAGAGGTTATCAAAGATGATGTCATAGCCCATGGAAAAACCAGCGCGGATGGAACTTTCGCCGGGATTGCCGAAAATTTGGTTCAGCAGTCCCGATGAAAAGTTCGGCGCGTAAGCCAGACCAATGACTGGCGCAAAGTTGGTGGTTTGTTCCTCCGGTGCGTCAAACGAAATCAACCCCGGCACAGACGCGGCGCTGTTGAGCCGCTGCAACCGCGCCGTAAAAGGCACTTGCTGATAGGAATACCGGAAGCCGTAGTTGAAGGTCAGCTCCGGCCGAATGCGCCAGCTATCTTGCGCAAAGCCGAAGAACAGCCACTGGTTGCCATAGTAGGGCGACACGCCGACAGTGCGTTCGCCGAATTCAGGACTGAGATCGCGCAAAAACGACTCCGTCGCCAAGTAGAAGTAGTCGCCGCGCTGCCGCTGGACAAACGACTGCGGAGCGATCAAGCGGCGGGTGTCAATCCCGAACTTCAGCGTGTGGTTTCCGACCGTCCATGTGATGTTTTCAATGAGTTGGTAGTTGTTCTCTATACCGAACTGCGGGGCGACCGGATTCGGCCCAATGTTGACGCCCAAATCATTGAGTTCGATGTTGGGGAAGCTGTCTAGCCCCGGATAGGGGATATCCGGCACCGGCACGTCGTTGCGCGACCGCCGGAAGGAGAAGCGGAACTCATTGGTCAGGTTTGGCCGAATGGCAAAGACGTTCGTGTAGGAAAAGAGTCGGCCGTCTGTTGGGATGGAGGTGAAAAAGGCCGGTAGTCCTGCACCGGTGTCAATGCCACGGATGCGGTCAAAGATGAAGCGCGTCCGGTGCGTCATGCGCTCGCTTTGCATAAAGTCAAGATTGAGCACGAAGTTGCGCTGGTTGCTGAAGGATGGCCGCTGAATAGGCACAAACCCGACCGGGATATTGCGGCCGGCGACAACCAGCCTTCCAGACAATGATGGATCGGCTGTCGGCGCAGCGGGCAGATACGTCCGCAGGATATTGAGATTGGTCGCCGACAGACCAGGAATGCTGCTGAGGATGCTGTAGCCGGCCTGGGTCGGCGCGATAATGCCGCCGGCGGTCGCCGATGAACCGGTCTGCTGACCTTCATACTGAGTGAAGAAAAACAGCCGGTCTTTGACAATCGGGCCGCCAACGTTAGTGCCGTAACGCGAATAGTCAAAGCGCGGCTGCGTGTCGCGCGTGATGCCCTGTTCTTTTTCCCGTACACCAAGCGCGTTGAGGTTACGGTTCTGAAGAAAGAAATAAGCCGTCCCGTGGAAGGCGTTTGTCCCCGACTTGGTGACGGTAATGAACTGTCCCCCGTTGGAGCGGCTGAACTCCGCCCCAAACTGGTTAGTGAGGAGGGTGAACTCGGCGACGGCTTCCGGTGAAATGTAGATTTGCGGTCCTGTCACTGACTTATCGTTGTTGTCAATGCCGTCCACAGTGAAGTTATTGTTGCGCGGCCGTTGGCCGCCGACCGAACCGCCCGTGCCGACGCCTAAACCGCCGCCGCTTGAAACGCCCGCCGAGAGCAGCGCCAAGTTGTAGATGCCGCCTGCGGATGTGGTCTGGCCCAGTTCGACAACCTGCCGCGCCTCGTACGAGCGAGCCAAGTCGTTGGAACTGGTTTGAACAAGCCCAACGTTGGTGGCCGTAATCTCAACCACATCCGTTGTCCCCCCGGCCTCCAACCTCGCCAGTAGGTCGGTCGTCCGATTGAGCTCAACCCGCACATCCGTAAAGCGCAGGGCCGAGAAATTTGTGGCTTCAATCTTGACTTCATAGAGACCCGGCGGCAAGTTGACGAACAAGAACTCGCCATTGTCGCTGGACTGCTGGGTGGCGACTTTATTGGTTTGCTTGTCGGTAAGCGTGACTTTAGCGCCGGCGATCACGGCGCCGGTGGCGTCCTGAACGATGCCGCGAATGTTGCCGTTGGTGACTTGCGCTTGCCCCGGCGCAGTCAACAGCCCAGCAAGGGCGAACAGCGCCGCAATCAGCGCTGACCGCCAGCGGCTGAGCATTAATCGAGGTCTGCACATAGCCTTTGAGAACTCCTATCTTCAGAAGGTCTGTCGGATCAAATGTTCAGGAGCTTCTGCTGGGCAAACTATGTGCCAAATAGAACAGTTAGGCTAAACTCATGTCGGACAAAGAGTTAGGTGCGGCGCTTTGCAAGCCCGCCTTTCAAAAAAGTACGAACCGATTCATTTTCTCGTAAAGCGTCCGCTGCTCTCTACGCCGGCTAAGCAACGCTCAACGCGCCGGACGCGCCGCCCTGTGAGCGCTTTGCCTTTGCGCTGGCGCAGGCCGGCCTGTAAGAATGGCGAACGGGTATAGTCGGAAAGTCCCCTAGGCTGCGTCTTCCCGCCAGCCACAGCACCACAGGCTTCCAACGCGATGTGCGCCAGACGCCAGCCTGTTATCAACAATCAGGCTACCACAACGTCTAGGGAGTGGGACGAAAGCCACCATTCTCGCCATGCAGGACAACGCCTTAGCTGATCTTGCTCAACGCTACGTATGGTGGAAATCGCCGGAGGAAGCGCACGATGACTTGCGGCGGTTGGCCATACAGGTAATGAACCTGGGTGATTTCGACGATGTTCAGCGGCTCCTAGCGCTTGTTGGCGAAGATTATCTAGCAGACGTGCTACGTACGGCTGAAGCCGGCGACTTCGAGCCGCGTTCGTGGCATTACTGGCACTACCGATTGGGGCTGGCGACTGATGGGACCGTGCCGCCGCTGCCACAGAGGTTTCCATGACGCCGCGCCTTGACCAGCTGCTGCCGGCCCAACTGGCGCTCTGGCCGCAACTTGCGCCCTGCGCCGGTCTGCGCTACGTCCTGTACGGTGGCACCGCAATCACCCTGTGGCTAGGCCACCGCGTCTCGGTTGACTTCGATTTCTTCACCGACCAGCCGCTTGACCGAAAACGTCTCCGCGCCGCCTTGCCATGGTTGAAGCGCAGCCTCGTTATTCAAGATCGCCCAGAAACGCTCACAGTGTTGGCGTCACCGGACACTGCTCGCTGCGATACGGTGAAGGTCTCGTTTTTTGGCGGGATAGGCTTCGGGCGCGTCGGCGAGCCAAGCCTAACAGCCGACGGCGTAGCATGGGTCGCATCTTTGGAAGATCTCATGGCGAGCAAGCTCAAAGTAATGCTCCAGCGTATTTCATCCAAGGACTACTTGGATGTGGCCGCCCTGCTCGACGCCGGTGTTGACCTAGCGGTAGGGTTGGCGGCGGCGCGCGCTCTTTGGGGCGACGCTTTCCAACCGATGGAGAGCCTCAAGGCGCTGGCCTACTTTGAGGGGGGTGACTTGGCTACGCTTCCGGCGACCGTGAGACAAAAGCTCATCGCTGCAGCAGCGCGGGTTGCCCATTTGCCGTTGATCCCCAGGAAGTCAACCCGCCTATCACCCGACGAGCAGCCGTATGACCAATGAGCCAACCGCCACGCCTTCCAAGACAAGCCAAATTGATGCCGACGCCCGTCATCGCGAGCGGATGGCTCGGAAAAAAGCCATCCAAGACGCCCGCCTTGCGCGGGCGACACAAGAAAAAGGTCTCATTATCGTTCACACCGGGACCGGGAAGGGCAAAACAACCGCAGCGCTAGGGATGGTTTTTCGGGCCCTGGGTCATGGTATGCGCGTCGCCGTCGTCCAGTTCACGAAGGGTGCACGGACCAGCGGGGAAGCTGCCTTTGCCCGCGAACTCGCCGGTCGAGTGGATTTTTTTGCGCTTGGCGAAGGTTTTACGTGGGAAACCCAGGACCGCGCGCGCGACCGCGCCGCCGCCGAACGCGCGTGGGCTAAGGCCTGTGAACTAATGGCCGATCCCAGCTACGCGCTAGTGGTTCTAGATGAACTGAACATCGTCCTGCGGGACGATACCTTGCCGCTTGAGGTCGTCTTGACGGCCTTGCGCCAAAAGCGCCCAGAACTGCATGTAGTTGTCACCGGGCGCAGCGCCCGCCCGGAACTCATTGAGATGGCTGACCTCGTGACTGAAATGAAGCTGGTCAAGCATCCCTTTCGCGCCGGCGTCAAAGCGCAGCCGGGCGTTGACTTTTAAGCGTTTGCCGCGTCTGCCTCCGTGGACAGGCGTTGTGTTGATGGCGAAACCCGGCCTATAAGTTACGCCGTTATGGAGCCGCCCTGTATTTTGCTCATCAACGCTAGCATCCTGACCGCCTATGGACTTTACCGCTACGAACCGCTCACAATTGAGGACGCCCGACGACTGGTGACGTACAGCCAATCAAATGGGGTCCAGTTGCGGTCGGCGATTGGCCATGCGGCGACGGCGAAGTTGCTGACACGCTTGCTCGGCGTCGAGGTACCGGTCAACCGCATCGCCATCACGCAACAGGTCGGCGAGCAGGCGATCGTCTTCCGCCTGAAAGACCGTCCGCCCGAAGGGGCGATTTTGTCGGAGACTGAACTTGAGGCTATCGGCTACGAACTTGGCTTGCTGACCCGGCTTGAATAGTTGTTGCTCTTCACAGGAGACGGAAAATGCCAACGATGACCATTCGTAATTTACCAGACGAGCTTCACCACGCGATTCAAGCGCGCGCAGCTAGGACTGGCGGTCGTTAGGGAAGCACATTTTTGAAAGCCTTGTTTCACGCGCCGCGACTCATCATCGCCGCGCCGTCCAGCGGCAGCGGAAAAAGTACGGTGGCGACTGGCTTGATGGCGGCCTTTGCGCAACGCCTGCGCGTACAAGGCTTCAAGGTCGGACCCGACTACATTGACCCCATGTACCACACCGCCGCGACGGGCCGCCCGTCGCGCAACCTTGACGCCTGGATGCTCCCGCCTGAAGCTGTCCGGCGCGCCTTCTCACAGGCCGCCGCCGATGCGCAACTCAGCGTCATTGAAGGCGTCATGGGCTTTTTCGATGGAGCAGACGCCGAACCGCTCGACGGCAGTACGGCGCAAATAGCCCAACTGCTGGAAGCGCCGGTCATCCTCGTCGTGGACTGCGCTTGTATGTCGGTCAGCGCCGCCGCCGTCGTCCACGGCTTTCACACGTTTATGCCAAAGGTCAGTATCGCGGGCGTCATCTGTAACCGCGTCGGCGGCGAGCGTCACGCCGCTTGGCTGCGCGAGGCTATTGAGCGGTACGGCGTGCCGGTGCTGGGCTGTCTCCCGCGTCTGCCTGATCTCACAATCCCCGAGCGCCACTTGGGACTACTGACGGTCGCCGAGCGGCCGCAGGCGGTCGAGAAGTTTCTCGCGGCGGCGCGCGAAGCCATGGCGCGTTATCTTGATTTGGAAGCTCTACTGAGACTGGCGGAGTCCGCTCCGCCGCTCACGCCGGATGCGTCCGACGTTGGCGCGTCGTCCGCTTCCATAGAATGGCCGCCGGTTCGAATTGGCATCGCCCGCGATGAAGCTTTCTGCTTTTACTACGAGGACAACCTAGACGCCTTACGTCGGCACGGCGCGGAGACGGTCTTTTTCAGCCCTCTGCGCGACGTGATGTTGCCGGACGATGTTTCCGGCCTGTACTTCGGCGGCGGCTACCCCGAACTCTACGCTCAATACCTGAGCGCCAATGCGCCGATGCGCGCCGCCGTGCAGGCCGCACATCGGCAGGGGATGCCGATCTACGCCGAGTGTGGAGGGCTGATGTACCTCGCCGAAGCCGTTGATGTGGACGGCCGCGCATGGCCGATGGCGGGGCTGCTCCCCGGCGTGTGCCAGATGGCAACGTGCCTCACCATGGGCTACCGCGAAGTTGCGCTTGCGCGCGACGGTCTGCTGGGACGGGCGGGGCAGCGCCTCCGCGGGCATGAGTTCCATTACTCGCAATGGGAGGGTCGCCCCGCCGACCGGCCGGCGTACGAAGTCCTGCCGCGTCAGGCGGCGGAGACGCCGCGCGCGGAAGGCTTCGCACAGGACAATTTGCACGCGAGCTACATTCACATTCACTTCGGGCAGGATCAAGGACTCGCAGCCAGCTTCGTCGCCCACTGCCGGCTATGGCGCGACCGCGTGCAAACTGTTACTCGCCAATCACCTTGACAAGCACCCGTTTGGGCCGGCGGCCATCAAACTCGCCGTAGAAGATTTGCTCCCACGGGCCAAAGTCAAGCCGCCCATTTGTAATCGCCACCACGACTTCGCGCCCCATGATCTGGCGCTTGAGGTGGGCGTCAGCATTGTCCTCGCCGGTGCGATTGTGGTGGTAATGGTTGGGGTCAGGGTTGAAGGGGGCAAGCTTTTCCAACCAGACGCTGAAATCGTGGTGCAGTCCGTGTTCGTCGTCGTTGATGAAAACACTCGACGTAATGTGCATGCTGTTGCACAACACCAGCCCTTCCTTGACCCCACTCCGGCGGACAATGGCCTCAACCTGGGGCGTAATGTTCACAAAACCCATCCGAGACGGAATGTTGAAGGTCAGATACTCAGTCAGCGACTTCATAGGCGATGCTCAAACGTAACAAGAAACACGCTAGGGGTTTGTGACCACAACCAGCTCCCCGCCATTTCCGGCGTTTGGGTCCATCGAGAAAGCGGTTATCGAAGCGTTATTGAGCTGAAAGAAACCACAAAGGGCATGGCCTGCTTGTCCGGCGCAGATGAATGTCAGTCCACCTTCGGAGCCGATGACCATTTCACTCGCGTTGTCTTTGACCACGACGGCGTTTGCCGTAATCTTCAGTTTTGTCATTCGTGTTACCTCCGAGCCGTTTAAAAGTACCAACTCACGGTTTCCATCTTATCAGGCAATGCCGTAGCTGCCTTCAGTTGGCAAGCTTGCCGGTAAACTTAACGACTATTATCAGACTCAAAACATCCCCCCGACGACTGTTCCCCACTTCCGCCCGCACCGGACAATGCGCTAGCGCTGGCTGGCGGAGGAACGCCGGCTGACGGCACCTGACTCCTGGTGGCATACGACCACTCTATGACTCAAAAGACCCCACGCACGCGGACTTAACAGTCAAGTCTGGATCGAGATGATTGCGAAAGGGTGACCACCGCTCAACCGCCAACCTAGTAGGCCTATATGTCCGCCCCAACGCCCCACCGCCTCCCTAAACCCACCGCCGGCTTTGACGACGCCCAGTTTGCAGCCTTCACACGGCTTCATCCCGACCTGCGCATCGAGCGCGATGCCACCGGAAAACTCATTGTTATGCCCCCGACCGGCTGGAACACAGGACGCCGCAATCAAGAATTGTCACGCCAACTTGGCAACTGGTCTCAACAGGATGGAAGAGGCGTCGCCGTGGATTCCTCGACCGGCTTCAAACTCCCCAATGGCGCTATCCGATCCCCAGACGCCGCTTGGGTACCCCACGAGCGGCTGGCGACGCTGTCCCCGGCCGACCTCGACGGCTTCCCGCCCCTGTGTCCCGATTTCGTCGTCGAACTGCGTCCCCCAAGCGATACACTCGACGAACTCCACGCCAAAATGCGCGAATACCTCGCCAACGGCGCGCGGCTGGGCTGGTTGATTGACCCGTACACGCGAACGGTCTTCGTCTATCGTCCAAACCGCCGCGTCAGTGTTCGAAAAAAACCTCACACGCCTCGCCGCCGACCCCGAACTGCCCGGCTTTATACTCGATCTAGCCAACATCTGGGACTGACCCCTGCACGCCTATTTGGAAACCCACCGCCCGCCGCGCCAGCGATATTCCACGTCGTAGTTTTCATCGTCGCGCGACGCCACCAACCGCTTGACCGGCTCGCCGTTGATGATGGTGATCTTCTCATCCCACTTGCTGTTGCGGTTGAGGTCAATCTTCGCCCGATTCCATCCTTGTCCAGGCGTGTCACAATAGAGGCTGATCTTGTACGGCCGGTTGGGAAAGGCATCCTTGATGCGGTCAGTCGTCGCCGGACGGCGCAAGGCTTCCAACAGGTCGCGATCCACCGGACGCAGGACGTTTTCGTCAGCCGGGATGGGGGACGCTTGCGGCGACGACGGGAGAGACGGCTGTGACGCCGCCGGGCGGCGTGAGCGGGCCGTCGAAAGCAGCCATACGCAGGAGCCGACGACCAGCGCCGACGCCACTACGCCTCCAGCAATAACCAACGCCAGAAACGTCTTGAACTTCATAAATTCCAAGGTCCCCTTCCAAAATTAGACGCCGACGAGAATCAGGCAAACGTAAAGCCGACCTACCGCGCTGGCATG
This sequence comes from Chloracidobacterium sp., assembly GCA_025057975.1. Taxonomy (NCBI): domain Bacteria; kingdom Pseudomonadati; phylum Acidobacteriota; class Blastocatellia; order Chloracidobacteriales; family Chloracidobacteriaceae; genus Chloracidobacterium; species Chloracidobacterium sp. The sequence goes on along the minus strand of JANWUV010000015.1, from coordinate 38,237 downwards.
CCCCGCTCAATCGGGACGGTGCAGTTGCAGTAAGCGTATTGACACAGGCGCGCCGCGTCATAGAGCGCAAACGTCCCGTCCAGAAAGTTTCCCAGATACTCGCGCCGGTAGCGCCGCGCCGGATAACACCGCCATGCCGCTCCGCGATCATCGAGCGTAAAGGCGTATGCGCCCGCCCAGCACGGCCGCCCTTTAAACGACGGCGCAATCACACCCAAATCATTGTGTCCGCCAAGCGCCAAAAGTTGGGCGTGCTCTTCCTCCGTGTAATCAATCACGTCCCGGTTCTGCTTTTCCGGCTGGACTTTGAAACGAATCCCTGCTGCCGCAAACCGTCGCGCCAACGCCGGAAGCTCCGGCAAATTGCGCCGCGTTGCTACGCAGGTCACGTTAAACGTCGCCCCCAGCGGCAACTGCGCAGTCACCCGCCGCCCCTTCTCAATAAACGCCGTCAGTTCCGCCTCCGTCGTCACGTACTCACGGTGCAGGCTCGCTGAAAACACGCGCAGCGCCCCACCCGCCGCCGCTAGAAACTGATCGAGCTTTTCTATTGAGGCTGAGAAGTTCGTCACCACACTCACCCAGTGCCCCATCGCGGCCAACGCCGCGACAACCTCCAACAGCGTCGGGTGCAGAAATGGCTCGCCGCCCGAAATTTTGACTTCCCACCGTCCAGGTAACCGCCGAAAGCCCTCCAAAAAACGCGGCGTGTCACGCGCCCAGCGCGTCCGGTCGTCCAGAAACCGCTGTGTGCAGTAGGAACACCGGTAGTTGCACGTCGTGTTGATGTTCCACATCACGACGCCTTCCGCCGGCCGCGGCGGCGCTTCCCACCTTACCGACGCTTCTCCAGATGATGACTCAAGCATTTGGCGGCTTTGCCTCATGACGCTCATCAAGACCTTCAATCATGCCCCGATTAGCCGGCACGGTGCAGGGGCAAATGTCATAACGACACACTTCCGGTCTGTCCGCCAAGCGAAACGTCCCGTCAAGAACGTTCCCCAAGTACCCCTCCCCGTACCGCTTAGCTGTTCGACAGCGAAAAGCGTCACCAAACTGGTCAACGACAAAGTAGGCCGCGCCGGCCCAACAGCGCCGCCCCCTGTATGACGGCGCGATGTTTGCTTCGCGCGCTGTCGGCCGCTCGCCGGTCAGCGCCTTCACAAGCACCGCCTCCGCCGCGTCGTAAGCATAGACGCCGCGCTTGGTCTTCATGACCTGCGGAAAGTACTTTAGCCCGGCGGCCTCGACTTGCGCTCTGACGGCCGCCAGTTCGGCAACCGTTCCCGGCACGAGGACGTTGTTGACGACAAACGCCGTTTCCGGTCGCAGCCAAGACCGGAAGGTTTGCGCTTTGGCGACAAACGCGCCCACCTTGACGTACTCCAAATGCAAACTCGCCGAGAACACCTCCAGCTTGTCGCCGACCAAATCTACAAACCGGCGCAGGACAGGCAAAGGCGCAGAAAAATTCGTCAACACTGACACGCGATGTTGTAGCTTTGCCAGACCCGGAATGACGCGCGTCATAAAACCACGAAACGCGAACGGCTCGCCGCCCGACATCTTGATTTCCCAAACACCTGGCAGCGCAGCGAAAAAACTCAGAAAACGATCCACATCGGCGTCTGACGGGTGACCCTGCCGGTATTGGCGCGACTGAATGCAGTATGAACAGTCATAGTTGCAGACGCCGTTGGTTTGCCATTCAATCGTCGGTCGGGGCGGCATGGCTAGTTCCTCCAAACAATAGCGACTGCTTTGGCGAACTCCTCGAAAAAGGACGAAGGTCTCCAACTCTATCCGACGGGATTGCGTCACCCGCTACGCGAGGCTTTTAGAGTGGGTGGAGCGCGCCTGTTCAGTATTCCAGACCTGCGGTACGCCAACCAGCCTACGGGCTGTCGCCCGCCAACCAAGCTTGGAGGCTACCGCTGCTGCCGGCCCTAAGCCAGCGTTGCGGCGCTGCCTTTCGTCCAAATCCGCGCCCGTCACAGCCGTCGGTGCTCTCTCTTTGCTTCGTTATCAGATGCTCGTCGCCCAGTCAGCGCCAGATACGCTGCTTCTCCGAGCTTCGCCCTGACCTTCGCCGCCAGCTTGACGTTCTGATTGAACTTCCCACACTGCTGACAAGCAGGCGCGTATGTCCCAGCCATCAACTGCGCCCGTAGCGCTTCCCACGACGCTCCAAACCACTGGGTCGAAAACGGCCCCCAGTCCAGATGTCCGACCTGAAGCGTCGTTGCGCAGCAATACAGCAACGCACCCTCGACCGTAACACGCGCGTAGTGCCAACCCATAAAACAACCAACTTCCTCAATTGGTGTCGTCGCTAGGCCGCCGGCCGCGAGCTGCCGTGCAAACACATCAAGATTTGTCGCCACACCCAGCCGCGCCGCCGCCGCCCTTGCCTCCGGCACAAGCCATTTCTGCAATTGCGCCCGCTGCGCTTCCGTCACGGCGCAGGCTTCTGTCCCGCCGCCCAAACTCGCCAACTTGAAGGTCACATGACGCGCGCCATAACGCGCGGCAAACTCAACCATTTCAACCAACTCCGGCGCGGTGTCACGGTTGATGACTTGGACGTGCTTGACCGGCACGCCCAGCACCTGCCACCGCGCCAGCAGCGTCTTCAGCCGCTCAAAATCCTCCGCCCGCAGATTGGGATGAAAGGCCGTGTAGGACGCCGGCGTGACGCCGTTGACCGATACCAGCATGGCGTCCACACCCAGCGCAGCAATGCGGTCGGCGTCAGCCAACAGTGCGTTGGTTAACACTGTCACATGCCAGCCATGCCGCTTACACTCGGCGATAATGTCGTAAATCGCCGGATTAACGAACGGATCGCCCATGCCCGACAAAATCACTGCCTCTACTGACTGCATCCCAGCCAAATCCTGCGCCAGCGCGACAAACCGCTCAAAATCAAACAGCTTTCGCTTCCAAACGGCTGAACGCGGCGTCGTCAACAGCGGCGAGTGATCCCAGCACGTCGTACAGTTGGTGTTGCAGCCGTTAGCCAAGTCAATGTGGACGGTTTGCGGGCCGACAAGCGTTCGCCCTTCGGCAATCCCCTTCCACCGTCGCTTACGCGCCTGCTCGTAAACCATCGCTCACCTCCCGCGCGGCGGCTTCAACCGCCGTCAGCCAGCGCCAGGGATCGCTTTCCGCCCCCGCCGTATGGCGTTCCAGCACGCTTAACGCCCGGTAAAGGCTTTCGCCCGCCGCGCTTGCAGCCGCCAAGAAGCGGATGATGACGCGCACTTGATCATCCGGCGACGCCCGCCGCGACCACGGCAGATGCTGTAGAAATGCGACGCGCCCCCGTGCATCGCCAAAGGGTCGCAACGCCTCCGCCAGCCTTACCCACAAGGCAAAGGCAGCTTCAAGGTCAGCAGCGTCAGCCAGTGTCGGCAGCCGACTGGCAAACTTTAGGAAATCCTCCAGCCCGAAACTTTCCGGCAGCTGCTCCAAAAGCTCAGCTAAGTCGTCGCCGTCGGTGATGGCGGCGGTTAGCGCCCACAAGCGTGCGCACTGTTCGGCGTCCAGCTTCTGCCGTTCCAGCCATTGGCACAGGCGCGGCGTTGCGCGCGCTACCGCCGCATGTAGTTCTTTATGTTTGAGCAGCAGTTGCAGCCCGTACCAGGCGGCCTGCCGCGCTCCCCCCAACGGGACAAACGCCCGCGCTTGCGCCGCCAACTTTACCCGCGTTGCTTCGTCGCGCAGGCAGGCAAACGTTTCGCGCAAGGCCGCCGCGTCCGGTCGCCCATCTGCACCAGCCGGCAACCACAGCGCCGCGCCGGCCGCCGCTGCGCGCGCTGCGCGGGCGGCCTGGTCGTCGGCGATTTTCTCCTGCGCAAACAACGCCGTCGGGACACCCATCGCTAGCAACTCGTACGTTGTATTGAAACCAGCGGCCGACACAGCGGCGTCCAGACCGGCGAAATCCTCGACAGCCAGCGGCTCGGTCAGCCACGTCAGGCGCGGCCCACGTCGTGGCGCGCCGGTGTAGAGCGGCCCTGCGCCAACAACCAGATGCACATCCGGCATTGCTTCAAAAGCGTCAATGAGTGCCATCAGGGTCTGTTCGGCGGCAGGGTCGCCGCCGCCGCCTGCGCTCAGCCACAGGGCAAAGGCGTCGTCGGGAACACCCAGCCGCCGCCGCGCCGTTGTCCGGTCGTGGCAGGCCTCCGGCTCACGCAGCAGAATGGGTGACACATACCGCGTCCGCGCGACCGCCACCGACGACAATGCGCCGCCGTTTGTCGCCTGCCAACCGGCAAGCCCTGCATCTGGTTCAATGCCGCAGGCGTCACTGCCGAAATCGGCTACCTCATCTCGCTCCGCCCCACTAGACGAAGCGACGGACGGAGGAGCGGCAAAATAACTTTCGTTATCAGTCGCTTGTCGGGCCGCCCCCGGCTCTACCACCGTCACAATGCGGTCATAATACGGCAGCCACGCCGCGAAACCCGCCGCGTCAAACCCAGCCTTGACCGCCCGCGACACAAACACCTTGCGCGCCGGTAGGTCGAGCGCCGGGCCAAGCTCGCCGAACGTCCCGCCCGGAAAGGTGTCCACCAGCAGCAGATCGGGGTTGAGCAGGCCCAGGCTGTGCCACACCCACTGCCGGGCGACACGGAGATAGTCCTCTTTCGGCAGCCCAGCCGCGCGGACAACCGTCTTGCTCGGCAGCTTGAATGTCGCAAACCCCTCGCGCAGCGCCAGTTGCCCGGCCTCGGAAGTCGTCAACACGTAGGCGTCCAGCCGCCGGCCGGCGCACAACGCCAGCCGCCGCATCCAACGCAGTACGGCCAGAACGCGCGTCAGGTGGCCGATGCCCGCGCCATTGACGGCGTATGCAACGATGGTCAGCCCCCGCGTCATGACACATCCACCCGATACTCATACTGGTAAGGCGGCTCTGGGCGCTGATACACATAGCCCGGATGCGTCTGCCGGTACTCATAAACTTCGGGGATGAAATCGCCGTCTAGCCGCCCGTCGGTCATAACATCCCACCAGAGCAAGTCGGCGGTGAAGTCATAGCGGTCATACCGGTCATAATAGGCTATGCGGTCATAGTCGCGCCAAAACCGCTCACGCCGCGCCACCAACCGCTCGCGCGGGTCGCGCAACCACGCCTGAGCTTGATAAGGGTCCAAGTACGTCCCGGCGTACTTCGGACGCGAAAATTTGGCGATCTTGCGATCCAACTTGGCGAGTTCCTCTGCCAAGTAACGGCGTTCTTCTTCAATGCGCCGCTCGGCCATGGCTTTGGTGTACACCAACTGCTTTTCCACGCCGTCAAGCCGCTTGATGAGCGATTCGCGCACACGGTCGCCGCCCGCCCACCGAAACAGCTGCTCCCGGTCGGCGAACGCCAAATGTTCGCGCAGCATGCGACGGAAATCCTCCAGCACGAACTTCGGCAGGTCCCCAAGTCGGCGCTGTGCCTCATTGAGTTCGGTGATCAGCCGCCGCACGTCTTGGATTTCACCCTCAATCGTTTCTACAGTCTTTCGGCACGCGGCGCGCCCGCGCAACAAGTTTTCATAGGCGGCGCGAACCTCGGAGAACGCTTTACAGCCAAACTTCTCCGTAATTTCATCGCCGCGTTTCCAATCTTTGTAGTACTGGAGCGTAAACACGCTCTGACGGTAAGCTGGTGTCCGGTAGCCGCGCTGGTACAGGCTGAGGAAATCCGGCTCCTGTTCGTAGCGTTGGAGACCGCTCTCGATGATGGCCAGTTCGTCACGCGCCTGCTTGGCCTTGAGGATCAACTCGCCGGCTGTTGGGTCTAACAGCTCCTGCCGGCGAAGGAAGCGCGGATCAGCTTGAATTTGCGCCGCACGTTGCGCCAGACGGTCGCGTTCACGCCTTAGGTAGGCGTCTAAGTCGAGGTCACGAAAGCGACCGTAGCCAGTGTAGCGTTCAACCGTCGCAAGCGTCGCCTGGTCCAGAGACGGGAGATTGACCTGCGTTAGCTCATCGAGGCTTTTTTCACGAAGCTGCTGTAGCTCTTTTGTCCGCGCTTCATGCCGGACAAACTGCGAAGGCAGCGCCGCCAGCGCCTTACGGAGTTCAGCGCTGCGTTGCCGGGCCAACGAGAGAAATTGGCTGACGTGCACGACGGCCGCCCAAAACGACGAAAGTTACCAAACGTACGCTTTTCAGCCTAACCCGGTACTATGGCGACGGCAAGACCTGACGACGCCGAACCATGCCGCCGAATGCTTCCCTAAAACGGGCTGTTCTCCGAATCAACGGTGCTCTCGACCCAACCCAGCGATCAAGCTGCGCGCCAACGCCAATCATCGTTTGCGCGCTTGGTATAGGACGTGGCCGTGCCGCTCGACCTTGTGGGCGTCGGTGAAGCCAAGCTGTTGAAAGACATCAAAGTACTCGTCCTGCCGCTTGAAGGTCATCATGGCAGGGTCCACACCAACGCTGGTCAGAAAATGCGCCAGATAATCGTAGTTCGCCAGCCCTCGCTCGTCGCGCAGGAGCATATCGGCGATTAGAACCCGTCCACCCGGCGGCAGCGCCGCAGCAGCCCTCCCCAGTAGCAGTCCGCACACCTGCGCATTGAACGGATAGAGAATCCGTGCAAAAAGAACGGCGTCGCAAGCCGGGTATGGGTCACGGTACATGTCGAGCGCCACCGGGATGATGCGGTCGGCGAGGCCATGGGCGGCGACGTTGTCGCGTACGATGTCAAGCGCCGAGGGCAAGTTGATGAGCGTAATCCGCTCGATGTTCGGAAACCGCTTCGCCAGCGCGATGGCGATATCACCGTTGCCGCCGCCCACATCCACCAGATGCGTAACCCCCTCCAAATCGGCTTCCTCGACCAACAAAGCGCGCACAAAGTAGTTGTTGCTTCGGTGGATTTCCTCATAAAAAGCGCTGTCTTCGCGGGTCTTGGGCGGCCACGGCGTCAGCGCCGTAAAATCCATTTCGCCCCGGATGACCTTGGCTAAGTGAATGTGATACCGCTCCATAATCGTGACGGCGTAGCGGACAAACGGCTCCATCGTCAGGTTTTGATTGCCCGAATGAGGTGGGAGGAAAAACTGGCGTGCGAAGGGCGTCAGCGCCAGCCGTCCTTCGGCATCCTTGGCGAGCAAATCCATTTCAACGAGCATGTCGGTAAACTTGACCAACCGATTCAGCCGGCCGCCGGTGGCGGCGGCCAGCGCCTCCACCGACTGCGGCGCATCAGCCAACAGGGTAAACAAACCAAGTTCATATGCGGCCTTGAGAACGAACAAGTCCACTGTTCCACGGTAGGTCATATCGCACGCCCGCAGGTACTGCTCGTACAGCGCGTCGTCGAGAGCAGCCGTCCCAGGTTCAGCCCTCGCTGGAAGCGGATTTGACATAAACAAAAACTCCTTTGCTGGATGAAAAATGCAGTCTGTCGGGCGACGCCCCATCCAACGTACAAAAACGGACGCAGACGCGCTATGTTGGTTTTGTAGAGTGGTGTCAACGAGTGAGTTCCCCACTCGGACGCCTTCCTCAAGGAGGATCAACGCTATGACCGCGATTTTGATTGCCTGCCTGTTTGTCCTAGGCGGCTATGCGGCGCTGTGGGGCATCATTCAGTTCGTTGTCGCCAACACCAAAGACATCGCCGCCAACTAGGCCGAGCCTATCAACAAAAACTGCTTCCTGCGCCCGTCGGAAACCTTCGGCGGGCGCATTTGTTTTTGGCAACCTAACACGTGAAAAGGCACCGCCGAGACCACACCTACCGCTCCAGCAACCGCTCCGGCAACAGCCGCCCTTGCGCGTCCAGCCACACTGATTGCAGCGCTGGCAGCGCGTCCTCTATCCCGCCGACATCCCCTGCGGCAACACTTCCCGGTAAAGTCATTTTCCCCACCTGACGCGGCGTGTGAGGGAAAAGTACGCCTGCTGGTCAATCAGTCACCGCCCTTCCAGCAGGCGCTCCACCGGCGGCAGCCTGTAGTGAATGTCCGGCCGACACGGCCCGCGGCGTTGAAGTAAGGCATACTGGAAAGAATGAAGAATGATGAAAAAAGTGGAGAATGATAAGCCGTGAAAACACTGCCCATTCTTATCTCATTCTCCGCTATGTTTCACTCTTCCCCCCATATTTAGATGCCCTTCTCAGCCATGAACTTGATGAGGTCGCGCACGCGGCAGCTATACCCCCACTCGTTGTCGTACCACGAGAGCACCTTGACTAGATGCCCGCCGATGACGCGCGTAAACGAGCCGTCCACGATGGATGACCGGTCGTCCCCGCGATAATCAATCGAAACCAGCGGCTCTTCTGAATAGCCCAGAATGCCCTTGAGCGCCCCGTCCGCCGCCTCGCGCAACGCCGCGTTGACGCCGGCCTTGTCGGTCGCTTTCGCCACTTGGAACGTCACATCCACGAGCGAGACGTTCGGCGTCGGCACACGCACGGCGATACCGTCAAACTTGCCCTTGAGTTCCGGCATAACGAGTTCCACCGCCTGCGCCGCGCCCGTTTTGGTCGGAATCATCGAAAGCGCCGCCGCCCGCGCCCGCCGCAGGTCTTCATGCGGTAAATCGAGAATCCGCTGGTCGTTTGTGTAGCTGTGTACGGTCGTCATGATGGCTCTCTCGATACCAAACGCCTCGTGAATCACTTTCGCCACCGGCGCAAGACAGTTGGTCGTACAGGAGGCGTTTGAGACCACGTGATGCTGCGCCGGGTCGTAGGCGGACTCATTGACGCCCAGCACGATGGTCAGGTCTTCGTTCTTGGCCGGCGCGGAAATGATGACCTTCTTGACCGTGCCGCGCAAATGCCCAACAGCCTTGTCCTTGTTGGTAAACAACCCGGTGGATTCGATGATGATTTGCGCCCCTGTTGCAGCCCAGTCAATTTCGGCAGGGTTGCGCACCTTAAACACACGAATCGGATGTCCATCCACCGTGATCGTGTCCTCGTCGGGCGCGGCGACCGTGTGGTTGGTAAGATTACCGAGGATGGAGTCGTACTTGAGCAAATGTGCAAGAGTTTTGGAATCCGTCAGGTCGTTGACAGCGACGAACTCAATCTCGCTGTGGCCGAGCGCCGTCCGAAGCACATTGCGACCGATGCGGCCAAACCCGTTAATGCCGACTTTGACTGCCATAAGCGCCTCCGTGTGGGAAAGGAGTGAAAAGGTTGGAAGATCGAGTACGTAACGAAACTAACACATTACAACGCCCAATGCGGCCTGTCGTTCGCTGTGGCATCCGTACGGCTGGAGAAGCGGCGCATGGTCGGTAGTCCAGCGTGGTGGGCGCTGAGTCTCAACGCGGCGACTGCACTCTACATGACCGGCGTCATCTGGCTGGTGCAGCGCGTTCACTACCCGCTGCTGCGCTACGTCGGCGCAGAGAGTTTCGCCGACTACCACCACCGGCACGTCGCGGCGATTTTCCCGGTCGTAGCGCCGCCGATGCTGGTGGAAGGCGTCGCCGCCGTCTGGCTGGTTTTTCAGCCGCCAGTCGGTGTTTCGCGCTGGGTGCTGTGGGGCGGGTTGGCGTGCGTCCTCACAGCGTTCGGCGTCACGGCGTTGGTCTCGATTCCCTGCCACGACCGGCTGGCGGCGCAGGGGTTTGACGGCGCGACGCTGGAGCGCCTGGTGTCCACCAACTGGCTGCGAACACTAGCCTGGACGCTGCATGGTGTCTTGAGCCTTGCGGCGCTCGTGCAGTTTGGTTGCCAAAAGCGATAGCGAGCCGCATATACTCGCCCGGCGTTTTCCATAGCGGGGAACGGCAGGAGTGACAAGACATGAGCGATTCACCACAGACATGGTTTATCACCGGCGTTTCAACGGGCTTTGGATTGGAGCTTTCCAAACTACTTCTTCAACAAGGTCGCATCGTCGCGGGCACAGCGCGCCGCCCGGAAGATTTGGCGGCGTTTGAGGCCCTTGCGCCCGGCCGCGCGCATGCCTTTCGCCTTGACCTGACCGAACCACACACCATCGCGCCGCTAGTCGAACAGGTCATCGAACGGCTTGGTCACGTGGATGTCGTCGTCAACAACGCCGGTTACGGCACGGCCGGCGCGATTGAAGAAGTCACTGACGAGCAAATCCGCCGCCAGATGGAGGTCAACTTCTTTGGTGCGCTAGCCGTGATGCGGGCGTTTCTGCCGCACATGCGCGCGCGACGCCGGGGCTGGATTCTCAATCTATCTTCCATTGCCGGCGTCATCGCCAATCCGGGGTTGGGTCTCTACTGCGCGAGCAAATTCGCGCTCGAAGCCGTTTCCGAAGCCCTTGCGAAGGAAGTCGCGCCGCTCGGCGTCAAGGTCGTCATCATCGAGCCGGGGCCGTTTCGGACGGACTTCGCCGGACGGTCGTTGGCCGTTGCGCCGGTCATCCCAGACTACGAAGCGACGGCTGGCGTGATGCGTCGGTATTTCGCGCAAGCTGACGGCAAGCAGGCCGGCGATCCGGTCAAGGCGGCGCGTGCAATGATTGAACTGGTTGGCATGTCCGACCCGCCGCTGCGCTTGGCGATGGGCAACCGCGCCGTGGACCTCATTCGCAGCAAACTTGAAAGCCAACTGGCCGAGCTGGCTAAGTATGAAGCGTGGGCCCGCTCGCTCGACTACGACGCTTCCGAATAATCCAAGGAGTGCAACCTCCAATGCTTTCGACTTCCGACTTCAAGCGCGGCGCTTACATTTTGGTGGACGGCGAGCCGTATGTCGTCCTTGACTGGACGGTGCAGACGCCCTCGGCGCGCGGCGCGGCGACGCTGGTTCGGACGCGCGTACGGCACGTTCTGACGAACGCCGTGCTGGAAAAAACTTTCAAGTCCGGCGACAAGTTCGATGAGCCGGACGTTGACCAGCGCGAAGTGCAGTTTTTGTACGAGTCCGGCGGTGAGTATTACTTTCTCGACCAAGAAAGCTATGAGCAGTACGCCCTGCCCGCATCGGCGATGGAGAGCGTGAAGCCCTACCTGACTGAAAACGCCCAACTTAAGGCGCTGTTTTACGAGGGCAATCTGATAAGCGTCGAGTTACCACAGTTTTTAGAGTTTGAGGTTGTCGAGACCGAGCCGGGCACGCGGGGCGATACGGCAGCCGGCAAGGTGACAAAGCTAGCCAAGATTTCAACAGGGGCGAGCATCAAAGTGCCGCTGTACATTGAGGCCGGGGAGCGGATCGTTGTGGATACGACGACCGGCGAGTTCGCCCGCCGCGCCAAGTCGTAGCGCAAACCGGCGCGTCGGAGCGCGTTTGGATTCCCTCCGTTTGACCGCCTCCGCCGCGTCGGAGCAACTTTTGTACGGAAAAGCGTCCGCCACCAACCTGAGTCAGTCCGACGCAAGCGCTGCTCAACCGCCAATCCGGTGAACGCCATGTCCGCTCCGGTGACCCACCGCCTTCCCAAATCCGCCGCCGGCTTTGACGACGTGCAGTTTACGGCCTTCACGCGGCTTCATCCCGACCTACGCATTGAGCGCGATGCCACCGGAAAACTCATTGTCATGCCGCCGACCGGATGGAACTCAGGTAAACGCAACGCCAACCTCACGATGCAACTGGCGCAGTGGGCGCAAAGCAATGGGCGCGGCGTCGCCGTGGATTCCTCGACCGGCTTCAAACTCCCCAACGGCGCTATCCGATCCCCAGACGCCGCTTGGGTACCCCACGAGCGGCTGGCGACGCTGTCCCCGGCCGACCTCGACGGCTTCCCGCCTCTGTGTCCCGATTTCGTCGTCGAACTGCGTTCCCCAAGCGATACGCTCGACGAACTCCACGCCAAAATGCGCGAATACCTCGCCAACGGTGCGCGGCTGGGCTGGTTGATTGACCCGTACACGCGAACGGTCTTCGTCTATCGTCCAAACCGCCGCGTCAGTGTTCGAAAAAACCTCACACGCCTCGCCGCCGACCCCGAACTGCCCGGCTTTACGTTGGATCTCGCCGGCATCTGGGAGTGAATGTGCGCAGTCCTACTTGTCAGAGGCTGAAAGCGTAACGAACCTGCACCTGCCGTACTACCGCTGTATTACCGTTGTTGGTACGGAGGTACTACCGTTGTAGAAGGAAGGCGTTTGATATGGCTCAAGTAAAAATCTTTTATGACGAAGTAGGCAATACGCTGACGGTCTGGTTTGGCGACTCCGCCGAGGAGTATGTGGTGGAAGAGACAGGCCAAGAGGTTGTGTTGATGAAGGACAAAAACGGCCACGTGATTGGCTTTGAAAAGCTCAACTTTTCCAAGGTCAAGCCGAACCGCCTTCAGATTGCCTTTGAGACCATGGCCGCCTGAGTGCTTCCCAGACGCCGCTTTCCGGCGTGGCAGTTTCTTTTATCCAGCTTCATGACGAGAAAAGCTTGGGAAGCTATCCGGCGCGTCAAGCCGCGCCGTGACAAAGCGGCGTCAAGCCGCCGCACTCCAAACCGTCCTAGTTGATTGAGCACAGCCCGTCGCAGGTCTGCGTACCGCCGGGGCCGCAACTGTTATAAGGACTGCACTTATCACTGTCTCCACAACTCGTTGACATCCCACCGCAGTTCGCAGCCCGCCCGACGTAGGTGCGGCAGTTACAACCGGCCGCCGACTGCAACCTTGGGTCGGGGCGCATTGAGAAAAGCCCGCGCTGTTGCCCACCAACGGACGGTTCCTCGCCGTAAAACACAAAGGCGAACAGCGTTGGTTCAAACGCTTGGCGAAAGCCTTCGATGGGAGCCGTAAAGCCTCGAATGTCGGCGAACGGCTTGTACAACTCCGCCGACATCAGTTCATCGGCTTTACTAACGCAGGCCTGCTGTTGCGGCGTGAGCGGCAGCGACGCGAGGCAGTATCGGAAGTGTCCTTTCCAAATGGCCGCTTTGGTTTCCGGCGTCAATCGCACATAGACCTCGCGGCGCAGTTCCAGCGGCAACCCCATATAGTTTTCGTAGGGCTTTCCCGCTTTACCTTCTTCGATATGCAACGCCATGCCGTCAATCATGGCGAGCAGCGACTTGACGCGCTCATCCGGTGTGACGGTATGCGTTTCAGTTCGTTTCCACGGCGCGCAAGCCGGCCAAAAGCATATCGCCCCGCTCAGGAGCGCCACACATAAGCCTTTCTTGAACCGGCGTCGCACCATATTCAACCTCCGTAGGCTTCAACTGGTTAATCGGAAATGGTAGCCGCCCAAGCTTGACAAACCGTACTACACCGTCGCGCCATTACGATGATTTCCCGTAACGGTCACAGTAGGCCAAAATCTCCTGAAACCACGGCTGCTTTTTAGCGCCTTTCCAACTTCGCGCCTTCTCAACAATTACCTGCGCCGCCTTCAACTTCCCCGGCGAACCGTCCGGCAATGCTGACCAGCCTTCGGATTTCTTCTGCAGTTGACTAGCGACTTCGTTAGGTCGTAGGCTGTTCACAGCCTCGATGATCTTCTCAGCCGCTTCCAGCGATGGGTCGGGCGGCGGTTCGGGCTTTTTCCCCAGCGTCATCCGCCCGTAGCCGGCCGTCGTCTTCGCCCCAACGCCCATCTCCGCCAACGCGCCGTCCAACAACTCAAACGCGGCGTCCACCCACTTTTCCGGGCCGGCCAACGCGATGAGAAACTTCCCTGTCGCCGTCAAAAACGGCACGACCGTCGGCGAGTCCCAATCCGCCGGCGGCGCATGCTCGCCGCGATAGTACGCCGCGTGGTGCACCGACATGACATCCGCCGCCAGCGGACCACGGGCGCTGTCCGGCATCCAGAGCGCGTCAAAGAACGTCACATAGCCCATCGCCGGCGCTTTGTCCGTCATCGAGCCGAACATGACGCGGTGCGCTGCGCCCTGCGCCTGTGCCTGCGTCAACTTCCTCCACTCGTCGGACGCCAACCGTTGATGCGCATAAGCCGACGCCAACCCCTTGAGCGCGCTGCCGGGAATGACCGGCACGCCGTACGTCCGGTGCAGATGAATGCTTGTCTCCGTCGCGCTCTCCGCGCCCAGACCGACAATGAGCCGCCCCGTGACTTCCGCCTCGCGTATCTGCGCCCCAAACGCTTCCAGTTGCGCCCGCCATCGCGTGAAAAATTCCGCATAAAGCGCCGGCGACTTCATTGCGGCGACTTCTTTGACCAGCGCCGTACGCGGCTGGTCGCCCGCCTCCGTCGCCGCGCCAGTACCGCCGCCCTCTTCGGCTCTTTGGGCGGACAGAAATCGGTCAAACCACAGACCCGAATGCGTACATCCGGCGGCGACCAGATTGCGCAGCGCCTTACGCCGACTCTCCAGCATCTTCCCGCTCATCGTCGAAACCCTCCGTTCCGCTCACATTCAGAACCGACTGGGCAAACCGCTTGTACCAAACCAGCGCGGCCAGCGTCCGGCGCGTCAGGCTAAGGTAGGTCATTACGTTTGACTCCCGAATCTCACGCCCAAAGGCGTTCCACTCACGAAAGCCGAGCGTTTCCGCCAAATCCTTGAGTAGTTGTTTACCTTCCGCCTTGCCGCGCGCCTCGACAAAGGCCGTCGCCTGCGCCAGCCCGGCCGTCCGAATGAGCGCCGGCAGCTTGAGCGCCAACACGCCGTACCGCTTATGATCGAGCTTGGCCTCCCTGAGCGCGGTGATGCGCTCGTACGCATGCCGCGCGTAGCGTTGATCACGAGTCTGCATGGCTACTTGCCCTCCCCTACCCCGCAAAGCTGCATCCGACACAACCCGCGCCCGACCGACGCCTTACCCCCAAACTGGCGCGGGTTGCCGGTCAGCTTGCCCAAGACGGTAAAAATGAGGTTGGCTTCCAGTTCGGCCTTTTTCACCGGCGCGGCGACAGCCAACCCGTACAGGACGCTTTCCGCCGGCAGCGCCTCCTCGTACCACAGCGCCCCTTCCGCAACGGTTTTGGCGTCGTCGTCCAACCGGATGCGCGCCGTCGTTTCCGTCGCCGTCTCGGCCAGAAAGTTGAACACGTCGTCGCTGACGACGCACAGCCGCTCGCGCAACCAGCCTCGCCACGCTGCGGCGTCGGGAAACAGGCGTTGACTCAACCAGTCCGCCCATTCCCTTGCACGCGGGTCGGGCTGCCCGTTGAGGTCAAGGTCTTCAAGGACGATGGTTTCACCCTGCGCCTTCAGGACGGTTTCCGTGGCCGTCAGCGCCGTTTGGCCGTTTGATTTCAAGTTTGTTATCAGACTCGGCGTCGTCAACCCGGCCGCTGCCGCGTCGCGGGCGAAACGCGCCAGGACGTACGGTGAAGTCGTCCACGCAAAGGTTCCGGCGAAGCTCCGTACCGGCAGCAGCAACAGCCGCTGGTCGGCGAGATGAAGCGTCCCGGCATGGTCGCTCGCGTTGTCGGTTTCGGGGCCGAAGATTTTCGACGTGTGCTCCTTGCACTCGTCATTGGCTTGGCAGGCGTCGCGCAAGACGCCCTTGACCGACGAGCCGGGCACGTAAGGCAAACCCGTCGCTTTGTCGCGGGCAATCGGTAGGTCAATGACGCCGACGCCCTGCCCCGTCCCGGCGTGGAGCGGCGACAGCGCGTGCATCAACAGTAATCGGGTGAAACTCATGATTGCCTCCGAAGTGGTGGTGTGATTTGAAGGGTGGCGGCGTCTCGCTGCGCGCAACGCCGTCTATGTCATTGATGAGGACATCCAAATGTCTTGTTTTGATGAAGCGATACGCTGTTGTGGAGCGGCGTCAAGCGTTTGGAGTGCGGCGGCTTGACGCCGCTCTCCGACGTGGCGGCTCGACGCCACGCGCCACGCCGTAAGGCGTGGCAGTTCCTTCCCGCAAGACAAGTTTGGAAGTCGTCGGCGCGTCAAGCCGCGCCGTAACAAAGCGGCGTCAAGCCGCCGCACTCCAAACCGTTGACGCGATTCGACCGAGGTATCGCTACACTTACTCGGAAACTATCCTAGCCCTCCCGGCGTCCCATTCAAATATGAGTTTCATCAGGGCTAAACTCTATGCCGCGCTTCATCTAGAGATGACTGTCGGTGACACTCAAACCCAATCAAGAAAAGCCTCCAACACGTCAGTCTTGCCTTTCAAAGGTGTTACTTGCTGGGCTTCCGCTTTGGTGAGTCCACGATCGCTGACCGGCCCGCTGTAGCCGCCTTTGTCGCTCTCCAACCGTAAGCCATCAGGCAACCGGCGCGGCGTGCTCAACACAAGCGCCAGCCCAACCGCTCCCTTCTCAAGGGCGATGGGGCGCAAAATCAACGGGCTGGCCAACCGATCTTGTTCCGTGCCGACCAACGTGGCGTCGGGCGTTCTGTCCTGTGGAAAGTGAAAAATAATGGGCAGCCCAAAGACGGCGCGCGGGAAGGGTGACGGGTCCTGACCGTCCCGCTTTCCCTTCACGGCGTTGCGAATCACATCCGGCTCAGGCCAGACGGATTTGCCGTACTCGCTTTGCTTGCCATCCTTGCCCAGTCGGTATTGCCGAAAGTCTTTCAGCTTCTTGATAAGACTTTTCCAAGCCTCGATGGGTTTGTCGGCAGCGTTCTTAGTCAGCCGCCAAAGCCGATGCTCCGGCGTCAAATGCGGCACACCCGCGACGGGCGGTTCGGGAACGACGTGCTTGGCAAAACCTTCCCTGATGAACTTCTCAATACCGTCCCTGTCGCGCAGCTTTGCGCCGCCATCCACGCGCTGAAGCGCGCCGAAGCCCCGGCGTGTCCGCCCACCGACGCCGCCGAAAGTCTCCCACGCCCACAGGGCCGCTTCCAGATCGGCATTGTGTCGCTCGTAGGCGTCGCGCGCGATGCGGAATGTGACGGTAAACTCTACGCCCACCCGCACCGGCTTGGATTGCCAGCCGGCCTTTTTCCGGTCGTCGTCGGTTGGGAGCAAAGGAAAAGCGGCATAGTCGGCGACATTGGCCGACGGTTCGGGCTTGCTGCCCTTCACGGTAAAAGCGACTTCCGGTTGTCCCGGCTGGACGACGTTCACTTCAATCGAAATCGGCGACGGCCTTGCCGTATCGCCCCACAGCGCGCCCTCGGCGTCACGCAGCAAATCGTAAGCCGTGGTTTTTTTCTTGTCGCCTTGCGCCTTGGCTTCAGCCTCCTGTAGTCGCTCCAATGATGAGTATTGCCCGCCGCGCGTCGCGCGCCACCAGAAACGCAAGTGGCCGCGGATTTCCGAGGCGCGGATGACGGTAAGAGGATCGGCCGTCTGCGGCTCGACGCCCCCGCCGAACAACGGCGTGATGAGTTTGTACCGGCGCGTTTCAACGTACACCTTGGCGTCGTTCTTCGTTATGGCCGGCGGTTCAAAGCTTGGCGTGCGTCGCATCGGGCTGCTCCTCCTGCATCAGGGTTGGTTGGCCGTCCCACGCGCCGACGAGCGCGCAGCCGAAACCGTCCCGGCGCGCTTGTTCATCGTCGCTGATGGGTTGAAGCCAAATCTTGTCGAGCCACGCCCGGCGGGCTTCCGGAGAGCCCTCAAGGCGTAGGAAATACACGCTTCCGGCGGGTGCCAGCCGGCGGGTCGGCTTGGCTTGGTTGCGCTCAAAATCCCAGCCGGAAACAACGACTGCCCGCCCGACGGCCGCGCCGACAAGCGTCACAGTCAGCCCCGTCACCCCGGCCGCGAGCGTCTCGGTTGCCGGCCGCCACCCGGCGGCAAAGTAGCCCGGCGTCGCCAACACCAGCCGACACGCGCCCGCGTTGACGACGGCTTCCGACACGGCCTTCGGACAAGCCGGCAACGCCTGCTTGTCGGCTCGCCAGTGGACGAGTCGCCGCTCGCCGCCCAGCGGCGCCGGCCCCGGACGGATGCCTTCCCCGCCCGCCACATGGACGGCCAGCGCCAGCCGCCGCCGTTCGCCGTCGCCTGTTCGGCCGGTAAAAATGAGGCCGCGCGTTTGGAACAGCCTGCCTTCGTCGGCGGTCAGCGTCGTTGGGTCGAGGCCGACGTGAGTTCGCTGTTCGGGAACGGGGCCGTGGTGGCCTACCTCGTCCGCCGCAACCGCCGACCAATCACCCGCCTGTGTCAGCCAGCGTTCAAGCGCCGCCCAGCGCCAGTAGCGCGGTGCGTCGCCGGACGGTTTGCCCTTGACCGGCGTGGCCAACCCAACCGGATGTGGCGCGTCGGCGGGCTGATTGACCGTGACGCCGGGGGGCAACTGAAGCGGCGTCAGGCGCTTGATGTCGAACCGGTCTTGCCGGACGGTCGCCCACGCCACGGCGTCCAGCGGCGCGGGGAAAAGCCATTCGCGGATGTGGTCGGCCTCATCGAGTTCGACCAGAAACGGCCCGCGAACAGCCAGCGCCCGCACGTCGTCCAGCGAACGCCCCTGCGCCGCCGGGTCAAAGTGTCCCTTGGCGTTGAGGAAGGCGCGGGTTCGGACGCCCCCGGCAATGGTCGAGGGGAACGGAAAGGGCAGCGACGCCGCCCGCGCGCCGCCCCATGCGCCGAATGGCCGTCCGTCACGAAAAATGATGGGGTCGCGGGGTTCAATCGTCCACACCGTCATAGCTCGGTTCCTCGCATCGTCACCTGCTCGCTGGTCGGTTCGTCGGCGGAAGGGGACGCGACCGGCGTCGGCGAAGGTTTACGCAGGCGCGCAAACTCCCGCGCCAGTACCAGTTCGTCGGCCAGCGCGCCGACGCTTTGTTGCTCAAGAGCCGCCGCGAGCGTTTGGAGCGTCTCCACGCTGACGGGCGCTCCCCGCCGGTCGCGCTTGCGTTGCAGTATGCGCAGCGCCTCCAGACGAATCGCCGTGCGAAACTCGGCGTCGGCGTTTCTTTCGTCAAGCTGACGCGCCAGCCGCCGCAACTCATACGCCGCGCCATGCGCCAGCGCGCCTGCGGCATAGAGCGCAATCAGTTGGTCAAACCGTGCGTCAAACTTACCCCACTCGCCGCCGACGACCGTTTCCACGCCGCCGCGTTTGTCGAAGGCAATGGCGAGCGCATTGCGCGTTTGTTTGGCGCGGCCTTCCGCGCGTCGCGCGCGCAGGATGGCGTCCTCCAGCGGGTCGAGATGGTGCGACACGGCCAGCCCGACCGACAGCGTCGGCGCTTGGCCGTCGGCGGTTTGAAATCCGCCAAGCTTTTGGCGAAAAGCGTCGGCGAGCGCCTTGGCGCATGCGAGCGCCGTATGCAGCGGGACGTAGGCCAGCACGTCGTCGCCTCCGGCGTAAATGAGCGAGCCGCGA
This sequence comes from Chloracidobacterium sp., assembly GCA_025057975.1. Classification (NCBI taxonomy): domain Bacteria; kingdom Pseudomonadati; phylum Acidobacteriota; class Blastocatellia; order Chloracidobacteriales; family Chloracidobacteriaceae; genus Chloracidobacterium; species Chloracidobacterium sp. The sequence continues at coordinate 19,103 of JANWUV010000015.1, read as the reverse complement.
TGGTCGTCCTCAACAATGCGCCGCGTATTCCCGGCGAAGTCGGCGAGCGCCCGTGAGAGTTTCCGGTGCGCTTCCGGCGTCTTGCAGTCGTCAATTGCCGCGCCCATTCGGTCGCCGTCCGCCAGCAACAGCCCATAGTACGGATACGGCGCTTTGACGCCCGCCTCGCGTAGAAACCGCTTCAACGCCCGGACGGCCGTTTCCTGTTTTCGGCGGCGCTCGGCGCGATCCGGCTCGTCTTCAAAGAACTCTCCGTAACGGCTCTCAAACAGCAACCGGCCGTCCCTGTCGCCGAAGACCGGATGGGGGAATGGCGTTTTGCCGAAGACCTCCGCAGGCAATCCCAACTCTTCACGCAACACGCGGAAGAACTCGCTCGCCGCCCGACGCGCGTCTTCGTTATCCGGTATTTGCTCAAGCGTGGGCAGCGCCGCCACATGCGACGTGCTGCATACACGGTCGGCCTGGTCGCCGCGCCCGCGCTGCCCGTGGCGTTTCATCAGCCCCACGCCGCAGAGCTGTTCTCCTCCACGGACGCCATACTTTTCGTACCGTTTCGCGGCGTCTTCACCTTTCGGCTCCGGCAACACCGATTCGCGCAGCCCGTCGAGCGACGACTTCGGCCGCACGCTTCCCCATTCGCCGACCGGCGCGAAATCCCGCAGCGACTTACGCGCCGCCAACGCCCGCTCGGCGCGATCGCGCGCCGCCGCGTAGCCGTCCGCCGCCACTTCGGCCGTCGCCCAGACGACTTCCGGCAGATCGGCAACCTGCTTGAGCGCAATGTCGCGGTCAAAGCGACCCTTGACGTGCCCGAAGGCTTCTTCAGCAAGCTGCTTGACGCGCGTCGCCACGGCCGCACGAGCCGCTTCGGCGATCTCGGCCGCCTGCGCCGCCGGCACCAGCGCCACCACCTTGTTTGCCACATTCAGCGATGAATCCGGCTGCAAATCTTTTTCGTTATCAGTCGCAGGAAAAATCAGCGCCCCGACGCCGACCCGCGCCGCCACGGCCTGCGCCGCCGCTTTCGACAACTCGCTCAGTAGCCACGAGCCGTACCACAAATCCCGACTGCGCCGCGCCGCTGCAATGAACCCCTGCACCGGCCCAATCGCCATGATCACGACCGCTTCAGTCATAGCTCTCCGCCTACTTTGGGTTGGAGGATTTCATGGCCGCTCGTTCGCCGCGCGGCGCTTGTTTCCTGCGTTCCATCAAGCAGCGGCTCGACGCGCATCCGGCCTAGGCCTAGAGTCGTTCCGGTTCCGACGTGCAGCACTTCGCCCGCCGCCAGCCATGGCGCAAATCCGGGCAAGGCATCCCCACTGAAGACGATTTCGCCCAAAAAACCGCCCATCTTGAGGTTTTCGCGTTGACGATTTGACCAGCGTTCCCAATCCAGCCACCGGAGCAGGCTTTGTTCGGTACGGACGGTCTCGGCGGCGGCGAGGAAGGCTTTGGCGTCAAGGTCGGCGCGCCCTGCGCCGTGGACTTCCGCCAGCAACGTGACGCGCCGCAGCAGGTTGCGCGCCAGCAGCGCAAAGTTGACTTCCGCCTGCAAGTCGCCGGCCACGCGGATGCGCGTCGGCGTTTCAAACGTCACTCGGATGCGCCGCGCCGTCGCCAGCGTCGCCGTCCGTTCGGCCGTGACGGCGGACAACGGCCGCGCCGTCGCCCGGCCGTTCTGCGCGCCATCGCTGTCCACCGCCTGTACGTCGGTTAGGCGAAAGCGCGTTCGGTCACGCCCCAGTCCCGACTTACCCAAGTCGGCGACGGCTTGCACGACGTATTTCAGTGCCTCCTGCGCCCGCGCGCCAATCAGCGTCATGCCAAACTGAAGCGGGTGTTCCGGCGTCGGCCGCGCCGTGTACTCCGCCGGCGCAATCTCTAGCAGAAACGGTGCAGGCGCGTCCTTGCTCCCGCTGCGCAGTGGCAAATGCCCTGGAAACGGGGTTTCGAACCAATAGGGGTAATGACAGCTCTCGCGCAGAATACAGCGCGAACACTCGCCGTGTTCAACAACACAGACAGCCTGCTTAAGCGCCCAGCCAAACGCCCCACGCAGCATCGAGCCAGGGTAGCCCGGCAAAATGGTGGGACGTTGCGGACGCAGCGTGAAGCGATAGCGTGCGATGTCAAGGCTGGGCAGTGAAGCTGGGCCGGCCATGGACTCCTCCTCGCGTAACAATCAGCGGCCAGCGCACGCCACAGCGACGCCGCGCCGCTTGTACGCGGTCAACCCTAGCCGAAAAACCAGCTGAACAATGTTCCGGCAAGCTTGCGGAAAAAGCGGCGCTCCGCTTCGTCATGCGACGGCGCAAGGCAACGATACGCAATAACAAATAAGGCAAGGAATAAGGCCAGGCTACAACGTGCCAGCGCAGAATGAAAGTTTCTCGCACGCTTGTCAGCCAGCAGGAGTAAGTGCGAGGCGGAACCGGCTTTCACACAAAGAGTCGTAGCACTTTTTGAGAAAACACCGCCGAGGTGAACGGCCAGACGCTTGGCGTTCTCTACAACAGGGGATTAGCGCGGGCCGACAATCCGCCATCGGCGATCGGGAACAGAGGGCAACGGCACACTCTGCACCAGCGTCAGGTCACGCAACAGCCAGATGACGTTTTGCCCGTTGGTCTCATGGCGCCACACGATGTCCGGCTGGCCGTCTCGGTTGTAGTCGCCGACCGCCGCCGGTTGCCAGTCAGAGCCGGGGGTTGGGATTGCACGACTTCCAACCGCCGTTGCGCCAATCAGCGTGACGATTCGCGCTCCAGCTGCAGCCGGATTGTAAACCAGCAGGTCCAGCAGGCCGTTCCGGTCAAAGTCGCCGCCGCCGACAATCTGCTCCGATAGAGCGAGGTCTGGAATGACCAGCGGGACGACGGCGCTGCGGGCGCGGCCGTTCATCAGCCATACCTCCGCTGCGCCGGTTGCGGTGTTGCGGCGAATGATATCGGTTTGCCCATCGCGGTTGACATCGCCGGTGCAGCTAATCGTCCAGTTGAGATCGGTTTGTTCAGGCGTAATCGGAAGCGACGCCGTCGGCGTCGTCCCGGAAAACGTCCAAACGGCGTCGAAGCCGGTCACGTCCTGATTACGCCATAGAATGTCCGTATTGCCGTCGCCGTTGAAGTCGGCGACGCCGCCGATCACCCAGCAGTCGTCAACGGTTGGTAGGAAGACGCTTTCTACGAAGCTGACGCCGTTCATTTTCCAAATCGCGCTTTGTCCGGTGACGCGATTGCGCCAGACGATGGTCGAGTTGCCGGTCTGAAAGTCACCGGGCGGGATAACAGGCGGCGTCTTCCAGCGCCCGGCCAGCGGCAGGTCGCCTGATTGACCGAAGGCTACGGCGAGGTCGGCGAAGCCCGCCGTGTTCGTATTGCGCAGGAAGAACGTCCCGCGCCGGAAAACGCCGATGGTCGTCACACCGTCGCCGTCCCAGTCGCCGACCACAGGCAGGTCGTCCGCCAAGCCGTAGAAGAAGCTCACGTCGGCGTTTCCCGATGTATTCTCATCGCGCAGGAAGAAAAAGCCGGTCGAAGGACGGAACGCGCCGATGGTGGTTCGGCCGTCGCCGTCCCAGTCGCCGACCACAGGCAAGTCGGTCGGCAGCCCATAGTTCACCACGATGTCCGGGTTGCCGGCCGTATTGCTGTTGCGGAGCAGGAACACGCCGCGCCGAAAAACGCCAATGCTGTCGAAGCCCTTGCCGGTCCAGTCGCCGGCCAGCGGCAGGTCGCCGGTCTGCCCGAACACGACCGTCGTCACGGATGCGCCGCTGGCATTCTCATTCCGAATGAGGAACTGGCCATTGCGGAACAGCGCTACGGTGGTTCGGCCGTCGCCGTCCCAGTCGCCGACCACGGGCAGGTCGCCCGGCTGGCCCAATCCAACAGCGATGTCGGGTGGTCCCGCCGTGTTAGCCTGTCGGAGTAGGAACGACTGACCAGGACGAAAAACGCCTATCGTCTGAGGCGGTACGCGCGGGACGACGGTGAAGTTGGTGCGGCTGGTCGCTGTCCCGCCCGGTGTCGTCACGGCGATTGGACCGGTGGTTGCGCCGACTGGAACCGTCGCCGTCACTTGGTCGCCGCCGCGAACCGTGAACCGAGCACTAAGGCCGTTGAAAGTCACGCCGGTTGCCCCCTCAAAGTTTGTCCCCGTAATCGTCACCGCCGTCCCGACCACACCTGAAGTCGGCGCAAAGCTCGTGATGGTCGGCGGCTGGACAACCACAAATGGCGTCTGACTCGTCGCCGTCGTTCCGTCCGGCGTCGTCACGGCAATCGGGCCGGTCGTCGCACCCGTCGGAACGGTCGCCGTGATCTGCGTCGGGCTGTTGACGGTGAACGTTGCACTGACGCCGTTGAAGGTGACGCGCGTCACGTTCGCAAAGTTCGTCCCCGTAATCGTCACTACCGTCCCGACCGAACCCGAAGTCGGCGTAAAACTTGTGATACTCAGCGATGGAATGACCACGAACGGCGCTTGACTTGTCGCCGTCCCGCCCGGCGTCGTCACGGCAATCGGGCCGGTCGTCGCACCTGTCGGGACGATCGCCGTCACCTGCGTTGGACTGTTGAGAGTAAACGTCGCGTTGACCCCGTTGAAAGTCACGGCCGTCACACCCGTAAAGTTCGTCCCCGTAATCGTCACCGCCGTCCCAACCACACCCGAAGTCGGCGCAAAGCTCGTGATGGTTGGCGGCTCAAGCACAACGAATGGCGCCGGACTACTGACCGTCACCCCCGGCGCCGTGATGGTGATCGGGCCGGTGGTCGCACTGGCCGGGACAGTCGCCGTGATTCGCGTCTGGTTGAGCACGCTAAACGTCGCCTCAACACGGTTGAATCGGACATTCGTTACGTTGATGAAGTTCGAGCCAAAAATCTCGACAGTCGTGCCGACCGGGCCTGCACCCGGAATGAAGTTGATGATGACCGGCAGCGGCGGCGCGTTCGTGACGACAAAGTTCGTACTGCTGACGGCTTCATCGTCGTCCACTCGCACCTTGATCGGCCCGGTCGTGGCGCCGGGGGGCACCGTGGCGATGATTTCCGTATTGCTCACAACTTGAAAGACCTGAGCCGGTACGTCGTTGAAGCAAACCTCTACGTCGCCTTCGCTTCGCCCCGTATGGAGCGCGACGGGTGTTGGAGGCACGAAGCCCGTGCCGCTGATGTTCACCACGGTTCCAACCGGCCCGGAAGTCGGGCTGAATCCGGTGATGGTCAGGGAGGACTGCAGCGCAGCAGCCGGCGGCGTCAAGCCGACGCTGTCGCCAAGAATCATTTCGCCGGTGAACTGTCCAAGTGCTGCATAGGCGGATGCAGCGCCCCGCCCCCAATGACCAACAGCGTTAGGTTCGTTGTCGCGCCGCGCGCCATCTCCCGCCGGGCGCAGCGGCATAGTCTTTTGTCGCTCGGCCGCCACACGAACGGCGGCGGACGCCAACGGCGGCGCAGTACATGCCAAGAAAGACAGCCCACAGAGCAACCACACCATCACCGGTTGACTAAAAACCTTGTGCATTGGCCGAATCTCCATCGTTTGCCGAGGCGACACGACCGGCGCTGTCCGGCGGCCGTGTGCGTTCACCTCGGAACCGGAAAACAAGCTGTAATCGCAGGCGTTTCGCCGCAACGAGCGAAACATTGGGATAAAAAGCACTAAAAAGTTTGAAAAGCGTAGCCGACAAATGTGCGTTTGCCAACAAGTGGGCTAAGCATCCGCCGGGGGCGTTCAAACATCGCCGGCGGACGACAAGCGTTGACGCCCTTTCACGGAGGCGCGTTGCCATATTCGACGACGATTTGTACGGCGAGGGCGGCGCCTTTTTTAGGAAGGCAACGTCAGACGCGGCGTTTGTCCCGAAGCTGGTGTAGCGGTTCCGCCCTGCCACATGCGACGAACGAAGTCCTTGGCGTAGGAAACTTTTTTGCGCTGCATGACGCGGCTGAGATAGGCGTCAAAACGCTCGGCGAACACTTCAGCCGCATAACGCAGGGCGGTCGCCGCCGGGACAATGCGGGCAATGAGCCTAAAACCAACACGCTTGGCAATGGGTACGGCGTCCCGAATGCTGTCGAAGTTGTTGTCGAAACGAATCGCCACACCCTCAATTAGCGTCGCCATGCGAAGCAAATACACCATCTGCCGGGGCATTCGCAGATGGTGCAAAATGCGCGTCTTCTCAAAAAGCTGCTCGACCGCCATTTGCACCTGCCGCTGATGCGTCCGCGCCAGGTGCCGCAAGTTCATGATGGTCTCCGTGACGTACGTCAGTTGCTCCGCCGGCGTGTCGGGATCAACCATGCCCAACTCGTACAGCTTGGCGACGACCTCGTCGTACTGATTGGCGTTTGCCGCCAGAATCAACCCCAGAAAGCGGTCGCGCGTCACCGGATCGAGTTCATCCACCATGCCGTAGTCAAGCAGAATGATGTCCCCGCGCCGATTGATCAGGATGTTGCCCGGATGCGGGTCGGCGTGAAAGAAGCCGTGAACCAAAAGCTGTGAAAACACGATTTCAAGCAGGGCTTCGACTAGTTCGCCCAAATCCAGCCCGTAGCTGCGGATGGTCTCCACGGCGTCAATGCGGACGCCCTCGCAAAATTCCATCACCAGCAAATCTTCGTGTGTTAGTTCGTGGGCGATTTCCGGGATGACCAGCCGTGGATGGCGCGGCTGCTGGGCGCGCAGCCGTTCGGCGTTTTGCGCTTCAATACGAAAATCCAACTCGCCGACGACAATCCGCTTGTACTCGGCGAACAACACCTCGAAGCCGCGATACAGATAGTGTTCGCCAAAAAACGGACGCAGCCACTCCAGCAGTGTCCCAAGAATGGCGTTGTCAAGCATGATGGTTTCGACTACATTCGGCCGCCGAATCTTGACGACGACATCCACGCCCTTGTACCGCGCCCGGTGAACCTGCCCGATGGAAGCTGAAGCGATGGCGTTAGGGTCGAAGTCACTGAACAGCTCATCCGGGGATTTGCCCGTCCGGCGGCGAATGACTTCACGGACATAGTCCATCCCCGCCGCCGGGGTTTGGTCGAGAAGCCGGGCGAATTCGCGCGCGTAAACCTTCGGGACAAGGTCTTCGCGCACTGCCAGAATTTGTGACAGCTTGATATAAGACGGTCCCAGCCGAGCAAACGTGTCCACCAACTTCTTCGCCCGGCGGGCATGTTGCTCATCTGTCAGGACGCGCGGCGCGCCCCACTTGATCCAGCGCCGCCGGTCGCGCAGGAAACTCACCAGAAAGGGGAGGAGCGCCGCGGAAACGACAATGAAGCGGCGCAAGTGACGTAGATTGTCGCCGAGCGAAAGCGCGCGCGACAGAACCGGAACATCCAACGTCAGAGCAGACATGACCACCACGGGCGAAGCGAAACCTCCAACATTGACGCGCCCTGGTTTCGCTTGGGTTGAACGTGACGCACGTCGGTACGTTAGCAAACACAGCCCGCCACCGCATCACGTCCGCGCGTCGCCGCATGGGGGGCGTACAGGAGAGGAAACAAACGCAAAGGTGAAGGTAGAAAAGGCGCAAGCCGTCTGTCGGTTTGCCTGCGCACTTTAGCGAGCTGGGGGCAGCTCTACGCGCGCCGTGAAAAGTGGCAAGCAAACCGAAAGTTTAGGTGACCGAAAAAGGTAGACGTCGTTGCAACGAATGCCTCTGGTTGCGCTAGTATTGCGCTAGAATGCAAAGCAAAGCGACCGCCGAGAAAGGAGCGTGCAATGCAGTATTGGATCACCATGAGCGCTGTCAGCTTGGCGACTGGATTTCTGTTGTACCGCTGGTGGCGCGCTGCATGCCGAATCCTGTCTTCCTCCAGTAGCTGCGGCGCATGCGGTTGTGCACGACCGGGGTCGAACACCGCCCCGCCGTTTAAGCCATCCAAAGCGAACATCGAGTCAATCCAGTTGGGATGATTGCTTATGCCGAACCCTGTGCCGGATCGCGACGAAGAGCTGCTTGTCGAAGAACGAACGACAACGAAAGAGCCGCCGATGTATCGCGTTTTGCTCCACAACGACGACTACACGACGATGCCGTTTGTGGTGTACGTCCTCCAACACATTTTCCACCACTCGGAAAGCGAGGCGACGCGCATCATGCTCAACGTGCATCGCCGGGGCGTCGGCGTCGCAGGCGTCTACCCGTATGAAATCGCCGAAACCAAAATGATGCAGACCATCCAGCTTGCGCGCGCCAACGAGTTTCCGCTTCTGTGTACAATTGAGCCGGCCGAGTAAGCGAACCACCCGCTTGACGGCGCAAGCGCGGATGACTTTTTACCGTCCCAAGTGGCGTTTTATGCTCTCAGTCCGGCGTTCGGGCCGTTTGGCCTGAACGCGACTCGCACTTTTCCAGCTCAGCGGTCGTTTGCCATGCCTATGCCTGCAATGTTTACCAAAGACCTGCAAACCGCGCTGACCGCGGCCGTCAACGAAGCGATGGCGCGTGGTCACGAATACCTCACACTCGAGCACGTCCTGTATGCCCTGCTTGACGACCCAACTTCCGCCGACGTGATCCGCGCCTGCGGCGGCAACCTTGACGCGCTACGCCGCGATCTCGAACGGTTTTTCACGGAACGCCTCACCTCGGTGAAACGGCCGGCGGGCCGGCCGCCCAGCCCACCCGAGCAAACGGCGGCATTCCAGCGCGTGTTGGAACGCGCTTATGCGCAGGCGCAGGCCGCCGAACAACGCAAGATAGACGGCGGCAACATTTTAGCCGCGATGTACGCCGAGGAGCACTCCTACGCCGTCTATCTACTCAAACGGCAGGGTATCGAACGACTGGACGTGCTCAACTACATTTCGCATGGCATTGCCAAGGCGACCAACGAAGAACCCGCCGACGTGGACGGCGGCGAAGCGCCGGCGCCGGCGCGCGACCCGTTGGAAACCTACACCGTCAATTTGGTCAAGCGCGCTGCGCAAGGTCTCATTGATCCCCTCATTGGTCGCCAAGCCGAATTGGAACGCACGATTCAAGTGCTGTGCCGGCGGCGAAAAAACAACCCGATCTTCATCGGCGATCCGGGCGTCGGCAAGACGGCCATTGCGGAAGGCTTGGCGATGAAAATTCACACCGGCGACGTACCCGACCTGCTCAAGAACGCCGAAGTGTACGCACTCGACATGGGCGCGCTGCTGGCCGGAACGCGCTATCGCGGCGACTTCGAGCAACGGCTCAAACAGGTCATTGCCGCGCTTAAGAAGCGTCCGAACGCCATCCTGTTCATTGACGAAATCCATACCATTGTCGGGGCCGGCGCGGTCAACGGCGGTACTATGGACGCCGCCAACATCCTCAAGCCGGCGCTGGCGGCGGGCGAACTGCGCTGCATTGGTTCAACGACACACCAGGAATACAAGCAGTCGTTCGAGCGCGACCGGGCGCTAGCACGCCGGTTTCAAAAGATCGAAGTCGGCGAACCGACGGTGGACGAAGCCGAGCAGATTTTGGCCGGCCTCAAGGCCGCCTACGAACAGCACCACGGCGTGACCTATACGCCGGAGGCGCTGCGGGCAGCCGCCGAGTTGGCGGCCAAACACATTACAGATCGGTGTCTGCCCGACAAAGCAATTGACGTCATGGACGAAGCTGGCGCGGCGCTGCGGTTGCTGCCGCCGGAGCAACGTCCCAAGACGGTTGACACACACCACATCGAGGCGATTGTAGCCAAGATTGCGCGTGTGCCGGCCAAGTCGGTTTCCGCCGCCGAACGTGACCGGATGAAAACCCTTGAAGCCGATCTCAAGGCGGTCATTTACGGTCAGGACAAAGCCATTGAGCAGGTCGTCAACGCCATCAAGATTTCCCGCGCCGGGCTGGGTAGTCCGACGAAACCCGTCGGCTGCTTCTTGTTCTCTGGGCCGACCGGCGTCGGCAAAACCGAACTAGCCAAACAGCTGGCGAACGTGCTGGGCGTAGCTTTCCTGCGCTTCGACATGAGCGAGTACATGGAAAAACACACCGTGTCGCGGCTCATCGGGGCGCCGCCGGGCTACGTCGGGTTTGATCAGGGTGGGTTACTGACCGACGCCGTCAACAAACATCCGTACTCCGTCGTCGTTCTCGATGAGATCGAGAAAGCCCACCCCGACGTGTTCAACCTCCTGCTGCAGGTCATGGACAGCGCCACCCTGACCGACAACAACGGCAAAAAGGCCGATTTCCGCAACGTCATCCTGATTATGACGACCAACGCCGGCGCCAAGGAAATGAGCGCCGCCGCGATTGGGTTCAACAAGGAAACCGGCGGCAACCGCACCAAGCAGGCTGTCGAGCGAACCTTTGCGCCGGAGTTCCGCAACCGCTTGGACGCATGGATTGTGTTCGAGCCGCTGTCGTTTGAAAACATCCGGCGAGTCGTCCTGAAGTTCCTTGACGAGGTGCGGAGACAACTCGCCGACAAGCAGGTGACGCTCGAAGTCAGCGACGCGGCCGTTGAGTGGCTGGCGAAAAAGGGCTTCGATCCTAAGTATGGCGCGCGTCCGATGGGGCGGCTCATTCACGAGAAAATCAAGCAGCCGCTAGCCAACGAGATTCTCTTTGGCGCTCTGACCAAAGGTGGGCGAGCGACGGTCACGTTGACGGACGACGACTTGACTATCCGCTGCCATTCGGTTGAGGCCGAGTTGTGAACAGCGCGTCGGTGCTTGTCATTGGAGGCGGCGTCGCCGGCGCGACGTTCGCCCACCGCTGTGCGCGCGTCGGCCTGGCCGTCACCGTTTTGGAAAAAGACACCGAACCCGGCGGCGCGTTACGGTCACACCGCTTCGCCAAAGGCGGCGGTTTCTGGACGGAACTGGGCGCGCACACCTGTTATAACAGCTACGGCACGCTGCTGTCGGTCATCGAGGAGTGCGGACTGCTCAAGGAATTGCGGCCGCGCGCCAAGGTTGGCTTCAAGTTTTTGGTGGCGAATCAGGTCAAGCCTGTTGTGTCGCAGCTTCACTTTTTAGAAGCGATATGGCGGTTGCCGTTGGGGTTGCGCACAAAGAAAACCGGTTTGAGCGTTGCCGAGTACTACAGCCGGCTGCTGGGTGCGAAAAACTACAGCGATGTGCTGTCGCCCGCGTTCAATGCCGTGATGTGCCAAACGGCGGATGATTTGCCAGCCGACATGCTGTTCAAAAAACGGCCCCGCCGCACCGACGTACGGCGCACCTACACCCTGCCGAACGGCTTACAAAGCATCATTACGACCGCTCTTGCCCAGCCGGGGGTGACGCTGGCGACCAGCCGCGAAGTCGTCGGCGTCGAACGCGCCGAGGCAGGATTTGAGGTGACGACGGCCGCCGGGGAGACCTATCAGGCGCGGCTGCTGGTGCTGGCGACGCCGGCGAACGTCGCCGCGCAACTTCTGCGTCACGCCTTTCCGTCGGTGTCGGAAAAACTGTCACGGATTCGCGTTGAAACCATCGAGACGGTCGGCGTTCTTGTGCCGCGCGCGGCCGTCAAGGTGCCGCCGGTCGCCGGCTTGATTGCGCGGGATGATTTGTTCTATTCAGCAGTGTCACGCGATGTACTACCGGATCCGACATGGCGTGGTTTTGCATTTCACTTTAAGCCGGGCAAACTTGACGCGGAAGGCAAGCTGCGACGCATCGCCGATGCGCTTGGCGTCGCGCGGACGGACATCGTTGAAGCGGTTTTTCGGACGAATGTTCTCCCGTCCCCCAGAGTCGGCCACGCGGCGCTGATTGAGAGCTTGGACGCCACGCTCGCCGGGACGCCGCTTTTCCTGATCGGAAACTATTTTGAGGGCGTCTCCATTGAAGATTGCGCCGTACGCGCCGTGCGGGAGTTTACCCGACTGACTTCGATGAAGTGAGTCGTGGTCATGCGTCTTAGAACACTTGGCAAGGCTCTGGCTTTCTGTGTGGGAGGGGCGGCGTTGGGCGTCGGCGGCGCGGTTGTCGCCGGTTATCCCCTACAAAGCTATATCGGCGAGAACAATGCACCGCTGCTCTGGTTGGTCGGCGGCATCGGCGGCTTTGTCCTCGGACTCTCACAAGCGTCTTGGCGGCGGCGCCGGCGGCGGCGCCGGCGGCACCCACAGGTTGTCCTACCGCCGATGAAGCCAGCGGCGGGCGGCACCAGCACAGAGGCCCTATCAGCCGACGCTGCGGCTGGTCGGATGACTGGCGACGATCCCCGCGAGTTGTTCCGCCAAGCAACGGGCGCAACGCTTGCTGAAGTAGAGAATGTGCGCGTCTGTGACATCCGCCTCGACAGCGATGGCGAGCCGCTCAGCGTCCGGTTGTCCCAAGATCACCAAGAACGTGAGGTGTTTTTGGTTCATGAGTACCATCGCGATGTCGTCGCCGAGGCGCTTGAGGCGGCGCTTCGGCGCGAACCGGGGAATCGGCGCGCCAAGCTCTTTGTATGAGGCGGCTTTTTCTGGCGCGGACCTGGTGATAGCTTCTGCCTCGGCATAACGCATGCCCACCCCCGACGGCGACTTTTCCGCTTCTATGCCGACTGCTGAAGAAATCCGTTTGGAAGAATCGGCTGCGCGAACAAAACACTGGAAACGCTGGGGACCCTACGTAAGCGAGCGTGCGTGGGGTACCGTCCGTGAGGACTACAGCCCGCACGGCGACGCTTGGCGGTATTTCCCCTATGAACACAGTCGCTCCAAGGCCTACCGCTGGGGCGAAGACGGCCTGGCCGGCATCTGCGATCGGCGGCAAATCCTGTGCTTTGCGCTGGCGTTGTGGAATGAACGCGATCCACACTTGAAGGAACGTCTGTTCGGCCTGACCGGCCCGCAGGGCAACCACGGCGAGGATGTCAAGGAGTACTACTTTTACCTCGATTCGACGCCGACCCACAGCTACATGAAGTGGCTGTACAAATACCCGCAGGCGCGGTTTCCCTACGAAGAGTTGGTGCACTTCGGGCGCGTGCGCTCGCGGCGCGAACCAGAATACGAGCTGCTGGACACGGGCGTCTTTGATGGTGACCGCTACTTTGACGTGTTCGTGGAATACGCGAAAGCCGATGTGGACGACATCGTGATCCGCATCACTGTCGTCAACCGCGGCCCGGACCGCGCGCCGATTCATGTGCTGCCGACGCTCTGGTTTCGGAACACTTGGTCATGGGCGCCAATGCAGGGTGAAAAACCTTACATTCGGCAAATTCAAGACCTTGGCCGAACGCGCGTCATGGCATGCGATCACCCAATGCTTGGTAAACGCTGGCTCTATTGCGCTGATAGTCCGGCGTTGCTTTTCACGGAGAACGAAACCAACTTGGAGCGGCTCTACGGCGTACCGAACCGCACGCCCTATGTCAAAGACGGCATCAACGAATACCTCGTCAACGGCCGGACGCACGCCGTCAATCCAGCGCTTGTCGGGACAAAAGCCGCCGCCCATTATCACTTCGACCTCGCGGGCGGCGCAGCGACGACGCTATGGCTGCGGCTATGCAACTTTGATCCCGACACCCTGCGCGGTGAGCCGTTCGGACCTGCTGTGCGCGTTATGGCGGTACGGCAGGCCGAGGCCGACGAATTTTACGCGACGCGCATTCCAGAAACCCTTTCCGACGACGCCAAAAACGTGATGCGGCAGGCGTTCGCGGGACTGCTCTGGACGAAGCAGTTTTACGCCTACGAAGTGGATCGCTGGTTAACCGGCGACCCGCTTCAGCCGCCGCCGCCCGCGTCGCGTCGGCGTGGGCGCAACCGCAACTGGCTGCACCTGCACTGCGAAGATGTGATCTCCATGCCGGACAAGTGGGAATACCCGTGGTTCGCCTCGTGGGATTTAGCCTTTCACTGCGTGCCGTTGGCGCTGGTGGACAGCGATTTCGCCAAGCAACAACTCATTCTGATGCTACGCGAGTGGTACATGCACCCCAACGGGCAGCTTCCGGCGTATGAGTGGTCGTTTGACGACGTAAACCCGCCGGTGCACGCTTGGGCTGCGTGGCGCGTCTATAAAATCGAGAAAAAACGCACCGGCAAAGGCGATACAGCGTTTCTGGAGCGCATCTTTCACAAGCTGCTTTTGAACTTCACCTGGTGGATCAACCGCAAGGACGCCGACGGCAGCAACATCTTTGAGGGCGGCTTTCTCGGGCTGGACAACATCGGCGTCTTTGATCGGAGTGCTCAATTGCCTACCGGTGGGACACTCCAACAATCTGACGCCACAAGCTGGATGGGGATGTATTGTCTGAACATGCTCGCCATCGCCCTCGAACTCGCCCGCCACGACATTGTGTATGAAGACGTGGCGAGCAAGTTTTACGAGCATTTCCTGTACATCGCCGACGCCCTCAGCCATCGTGAAGACATTGAAGGCGGCTCGTTGTGGGACGAAAAGGACGGCTTTTACTACGACGCGGTGGCGTTCCCGGATGGGCGTCGGTTGCAGCTGCGCGTTCGTTCGATGGTGGGTCTGATTCCGCTCTTCGCCGTGCAGATGATGGAGAGCTGGTGGCTAGAGCCACTACCCGGCTTTCGGCGGCGGATGGACTGGTTCGTGCGCAACCGGCCTGAACTCGTCAACAGTATCGTCTCGGTGGACGACCAAGGGAATGTCGTCCAACAGTTGCTTTCATTGCCGAATACCGCGCAGTTGCGGCGCATTCTGCGCGTCATGCTCGACGAAAATGAGTTTCTGTCGCCCTACGGCGTGCGGTCGTTGTCGCGTTATCACTTGCACAACCCATACGTCTTGCATGTAGCTGGGCAGGAATACCGCGTGGATTACGACCCAGCGGAGTCTTCCATTCCGATGTTCGGCGGTAACTCCAACTGGCGTGGCCCGATTTGGTTTCCTTTGAATTTTCTCATCATTGAATCACTTCAAAAGTTTCATCGCTTCTACGGCGACAGTTTCAAAGTAGAGTGTCCGACGGGTTCGGGCCGCCTAATGACCCTGTGGGAAGTCGCGGTGGAACTATCGCGACGATTGTCACGGATTTTTCTCAGAGATCAGGACGGCCGTCGTCCGGTGTACCGCCATCCGGGCATGGAACGCTTTGACACTGATCCGCATTGGCGCGATCTCGTGTTGTTTTACGAGTACTTCCACGGCGATACTGGCGCGGGACTGGGCGCTAGCCACCAGACCGGCTGGACGGCATTGGTGGCGAAATTGCTCGCCCAGAGCGGCGAAGGATAACTCATGGTTGAACTTGACCATCTCGGAGACTGGCGGCGGACGCATCTGAATGGTGTGTTGCGCGTCGCCGACGTTGGGCAAACAGTGACGCTGATGGGCTGGGTTGGCCGCCGGCGCGACCATGCCACGGCGACGTTTGTGGATTTGCGTGACTACAGCGGGTTCGTTCAAGTGGTGTTTGACAGCACGCGCGGCGACGGCGCGGCATACGCCAAGGCGCGACCGCTGCGGACGGAATACGTTATCGCCGTACGAGGCGTTGTGGTGCGCCGTGCGCCGGAGGCCGTCAATCCCAAAATGGCGACTGGTGAGATTGAAATCCACGCCGACGAACTGCGCATTCTCAACGACGCCCAGACGCCGCCGTTGCCGCTGGATGAGGAAAAGGCCCCAACCTTGGCTGGCGAAGACGTACGGCTCAAATACCGCTATTTGGACCTGCGCCGGCCGACCATGCAGGCCAACCTGCGCCTGCGGGCGCAAGTGACGGCGACCATCCGCCGCTGGATGGAGCGTCACGGCTTTCTGGAGGTGGAAACACCGTTTCTGATTCGCTCAACGCCAGAGGGCGCACGGGACTTCATTGTGCCCAGCCGGGTGCATCCGGGAAATTTCTTTGCGCTACCGCAGTCGCCACAGCTTTTCAAGCAGTTGTTGATGATCGGCGGCTGCGACCGGTACTACCAAATCGCCCGCTGCTTCCGCGACGAGGACCTGCGCGCCGACCGGCAACCGGAATTCACACAGCTCGACGTGGAAATGTCCTTCCCGCAAACCGAGGAGTTGTTCGCCGTCATAGAGGGTTTGATGGCGGAACTCGCCAAACTGCGTGGCATTGACGTGGCGCTGCCGCTGCCGCGTTTGACGTATGACGAAGCCATGCGCCGTTTTGGTTCGGACAAGCCTGACATTCGTTTTGGCATGGAGTTGCAGGATATCTCCGAGGTCGTCCGCGCGGTAGACTTCCCACCTTATCAAACGGCGCTGGCGTCCGGCGGTTGTGTGAAGGCGATTGTCGCGCCCGGAAAGGCTGACTATAGCCGGAAGGTTCTCGATGATTTCACCGACCGGTTGCGCAAGGACTACAAGGCGGGTGGGCTAGGTTATCTCAAAGTTTTAGCCGAAGGAGTGCAGTCGCCGCTGGTGAAGGCGCTTGGTGAGGAGACCGCCCAAACCATTGCTTGTGCGACAGGCGCGCAGGTCGGCGATATGGTGTTCATTGTCGCGGGGTCGCAGCCGGTTGTTGCAGCGAGTCTAGGGGCGCTGCGGGTGGAAATCGCCAAACGCGAACGGCTCTTCGACCCGAACCGGTTTGCGTTTCTCTGGGTGACGGACTTCCCAATGTTTGAGTTTGACCCGAACGAGCGCCGCTGGTACGCCATGCACCACCCCTTTACGGCTCCTTGCGAGGAAGATGTGCCGCTGCTGGAGGCGGGACCGGAACAGTGGGGACGGGTGCGGGCGCAAGCGTACGATTTGGTGCTCAACGGCGTGGAGATCGGCGGCGGCTCGATTCGCATCCACCGGGCAGACGTGCAGCGGAAGGTCTTTGATGTGCTCGGCTTCAGCGAGCAGGACGCGCGGCAACGCTTCGGCTTTTTCCTTGACGCGCTGACCTACGGCACGCCGCCGCACGGAGGCATTGCCTTGGGGCTGGATCGGCTGGTGATGCTGCTGGCTGGGGCGGACTCGATCCGCGATGTGATTGCGTTCCCGAAGACAGCGCACGCAACGGATTTGATGTGTGACGCGCCGAATGTTGTTGAACCGGCTCAGTTGCGCGAATTGCGCCTGCGGATTGACTTGTGACGGTCGCCAACTTGCCTGACCTTCCGCCGGATTTGCTTGCCGTTCCGACGCCGGCGCTCATCCTCGACCTTGAGCGCCTGACGCGCAATATTGCGCGCATGAGCGCCCATGTCGCTGGCTTGGGGGCGCGGTTGCGTCCGCACATCAAAACGCACAAGTGTGTACCGATTGCCCGACGGCAGGTGGCAGGTTGGTTTGGCGGCGTGACGATTTCGACCTTAGCGGAAGGCTTCGCTTTTGCCGAGGCCGGCTTCATGGATTTGCTCTACGCTGTACCGTTGGAGCCGGGTAAATTCGCGCGGGTATGCGAACTGGCGCGGCGCGTCCGGCGGCTGACCGTCATCACCGATAATCCCGACCTTCCACCGCGTCTGTCGGTGGCGGCTGCGGAGGCGGGTGTTGCGCTGGATGTGTTGATCGAGATTGACTGCGGCGATGGTCGGACGGGACTACCGTTTGACGCCGCGATGCGCATCGCGGATGTGGCGCGCGCCGTCGCGTCGGCGAAGCGGCTAACGTTGGCCGGTGTACTGACGCATGCCGGGCAGGCCTACGCCGCACGGTCAGCGGCGGAACGACGAACGATTGCGAAGCTTGAGCGCGACCGCCTGCAGGAAGCCGCCGCCGAGCTGGAGCGACGCGGTTTTGATGTTCCTTGCATCAGTATCGGCTCGACGCCGACCGTCATGGCGCTAGACGCTCCGCTGCCCCCCAACTTTGAAGTGCGGCCGGGCAACTACGTGTTTTTTGACGCTTTCCAAGCTCAATGCGGCGTCTGCGCGTTGGACGACTGCGCGCTGACTGTGCTGACCGCCGTTGTCCATCGCGGTGCAGACAAGGTTGTGGTGGACGCCGGCGCGATTGCTTTGTCAAAGGACATCGGTGCAGAGGATTTCTTTCCCGACAACGGCTATGGCTTGGTCGGCGATCTGGAAGGCCGTCCGCTGGGTCTGCGGGTGGCCACCGTTTCACAAGAACATGGCCGAATTCCGGTGGCGGACCGCACACTACTCGACCAACTAGCGGTCGGCGCGCGGTTGCAGATTGTGCCAAACCACTCCTGCCTGACTGCTGCGCAGCATGACCACTATTGGGTGGTCGCCGGCGGTCGGGTGGTTGACCGGTGGCCAATCATACGCGGTTGGTGAAGCTTTGGTCAGCATTGTGCTGCAAAAAACAGTCGTTTCGAAGGGCTGGGGCTACATTGGCGTCGCGTTCCCGGAATCGACCTCAACTGAAGATGCCGGCCAGGTTTCGGCCGGCCAGAGGTTCGCCATGAACTGGAAAGAAATCAGTTGGCGGATGGCGATTATCTACGCCCTGTTGACCTACGTACCGTTGCTCGTCTTTTGGGTGCTGACCGTAGCCTTTGCGAATGCTTTAGGTGGGATTAGCCACTTCATTTTGATTATGGGCATGATCTTCGCCATCATCCTCGACATCAAACGTCGCTCGCCGGGTTATTCGATTTAGCGCATTTTCTAGGCAAATGTCCTCCTACCGTCTTGTTGGTCGGCGCAACGTCATCCCTGACCGGCAAGGCGCAGACGGCGCGGCCTTATCCGCCGTGCTTGCCGTCATTGCCCGACACCGCCACATGCCGGCGCCGTGCCTGACTGGAAAGCAACCCAACCGGCGGGAGACCCTTCATTCACGGTCACAGGCGGCAGGCTGGATGTTCTTCCGGCTGTTGGCTATGGTTGGCTGACACAAACAGGCAAAGCTCTCTAAGGTGGACTCAGGCCCGTTTTCCCCTCGCTTTGTTTTTGAACGGTAAACAAACCCATGCCCAATGGCGTGGGTCGAGGTTGGTTTCGGCAACGCATCCGCGCGCTCAATGCCTTCCTCGCCGACGTGTACGGCGAGCAGCGCATCCTCAAGGACGGCGTACCGCCGCCCAACCTCATTCTCAACAGTCCGAGTTACCTAGAAGCCTGCCGAGGGCTGCGACCGCCGCGCGGCGTCTGGTGCCACATCACCGGGACTGACTTGGTGCGCGGTCAGCACGGCCAAATCTATGTTCCAGAGGACAACCTGCGCTGTCCGTACATCCTCTACGGCGAGGACATCTTCGTGTTGCCGGGCGGGCTGACGCGCGTGGCGCTGCGCCGCGGCTCACT